>NZ_JBSXOQ010000074.1:0-94809 GCF_056859495.1 Sphingobium sp. L-44
TCCCGCTGATGATCCGACGGTCGTCCACCCGTGGCACCCCGTGCGATAGCGGAAAATATGGCTCGATCCGGCGCATCTGCGCCTCCGACAACCAGAGCAGGTCACTCATCACGACGTCTCCTCACGCCGTCATTGAATCAATCCTTCGCTATCACCGCAAGCGATTTAATAGGTCCTGAGCCTAGAGCGACCAAGAACCGCCCATCCCATCATCGTCACCCTGAACTTGTTTCAGAGTCCATTCCTCTCAATAGATCAATGGCTTGTTAGGCTTGATGGATGCTGAAACAAGTTCAGCATGACGTTGGTGGGATGGCCGTAAGCCACCCCACCAACGTCATCTAGCGAAGTCGAAGCGAGGCGCGTGCCTCGCTTCGAGGATCTCACTGTCTTCTGGGTTCTGAGAAGAACAGAGAGATGCCAGCCTTCGCTGGCATGACGAAATAGGGAAGTTTCCGCTAGCCGCTCATCTTGGTCTTTTGATGGGTGGCGCACTTGTCCAGGCGGCTTGGAGCCGGATGTCTCGACAGGCTCGAAACGAACGGCTGTTGCTATTTTTGTCGCCTTCCTATTAACTCCGACAAATGATGAGGATGACATGGAAGGCCAGCCGCCGCGATTTGTTCGCGGGCGGTGTGGCGGGGCTCGTGGCTGCTGGTGCAGTGCGGGCGGGGGCAGCTCCGGCGGAAGCGGGAAAAGCGGTGCTGGCGCCGCGTCCGCCGATGGGATGGAATAGCTGGAACAGCTTTGCCACCACCATTACCGAGGCCCAGGCGCGCGAGACCGCCGGGATCATGGCGGAAAAGCTGCTGCCCTTCGGCTATGACATCTTCACCGTGGACATTCAGTGGTATGAGCCCGAGGCGTCGAGCTATACCTATAATGCCAAGCCCAGGCCGGCGATGGACGGTTATGGCCGGATGATCCCGGCGCCCAATCGCTTCCCCTCCAGCGCCGGCGGCAAGGGCTTCACCCAGCTTGCCAAGGATGTGCATGCGCTGGGCATGAAATTCGGCATCCATGTGATGCGCGGCATTCCACGCGCGGCAGTGGAACAGAATTTGCCGATCTTGGGGACGAAATATCGCGCGGCGGACATTGCCGACAGGAAGAGCATCTGTAGCTGGAACCCGGACATGTATGGCGTCGACATGACGCGACCGGGTGCGCAGGCCTATTATGACAGCATCTTCCGCCTCTATGCCGACTGGGGCGTCGATTTCGTCAAGATGGACGATATGAGCCGACCCTATGACGCCCATGCGGCGGAGATCGAGGCGGCGCACAAGGCGATCGTTGCGACCGGGCGGCCGATCATCCTGAGCCTTTCACCGGGCGAGACGCCGGTGATGCGCGGCGACCATGTCCGCAAATATGCGCAGATGTGGCGCATTTCCGACGATTTCTGGGATGACTGGGCGATGCTGGAGGCGCAGTTCACCCGGCTGGAGAATTGGACGCCCTATCGCGGGCCGGGTTCATGGCCGGATGCGGACATGCTGCCGCTGGGGCGGCTGGCGCTGGGCGAGCGCGATACCCGCTTCACCCCGGACGAGCAGCGGACGCTGATGACCCTGTGGGCGATCGCGCGGTCGCCGCTGATCATGGGCGGTGACCTGCGGCATCTGGATGCGGCGACGCTGGCGCTGCTGACCAACAAGGAGGTGATCGCGGTCAATCAGGCGAGCCATGACAACCAGCCCCATTATATCGAGGATGGCGGGCGCATCTGGTCGGCGAAGGCGGAAGGGAGCGCGGATCGCTATGTCGCCTTGTTCAACGTTAGCGACAAGCCGCGCGAGGTCTGGATCAGGCTGCGCGATCTGGGGCTGAACGGTCCGGTGGCGGTGCGCGACCTGTGGGCCGGGCAGGCACTGGGGCAGCAGGCGGACCGGATATCGGTGACGCTGCCGCCGCATGGGGCGGGACTGTATCGGCTGAGCGCTGCATAAGTATCTCCCCTCCCTTTCAAGGGAGGGGATCAAGGGGTGGGTGGCGAACGAAGTGAGCCTCCTGCGGAGGCTACCCACCCCCGGCCCCTCCCTGGAAGGGAGGGGAGTAAGGGGCTTACTTCCGGACCGCCGCGCTCTTGTCGCGGATGGCCTTGAATTCGGAGCCGGTTTTCCATTCGGGCCAGCGGGCCGAGAAGGCAAGGTCGCGGCCGATGTCATACATCAGGTCCACGTCCTGCGCGGCGCCGTCCAGCTTCCATGTATCGTCGACCGCGTCGCAGGCCTGGTGATAGCATTTGCCGGTATAGGCATCGATCCATGCCTGGCCGGCGGCGCGGCCGCCGTCGACCATGTCGGATGCACCGGCAAGGCCCATCATCAGCAGCACGGGCACGCCGCGCTTGGCCATGGAGAAATGGTCGGCGCGGTAGAAGAGGCCGCGTTCGGGCAGGCTTTCCTGGGTGATGACGCGACCCTGTTTGGCGGCGAACTTGGCGAGATCGTCCTCCAGCACATTCTGGCCCTTGCCGATCAGGATCACGTCCTTGGCCTTGCCGGCGGTCTGGAGCACGTCGATGGTGAGGTTCGCGACCGTCTTGTCGAGCGGATAGACCGGGTTCTGGGCGTAAAATTCCGATCCCAGCAGGCCGCGCTCTTCCGCCGTCCAGGCGGCGAAGACGATCGAGCGATCGGGAGCGGGGCCGGCCTTGAAGATGCGGGCAATCTCGAACAGGCCGGCCATGCCGAGCGCGTCGTCATTGGCGCCGGCACGATAGATGCGGCCCTGCGCGTCGGGCGCACCCTTGCCATAGGCGTCCCAATGGGCGCCATACATGACCGTCTCATCCGGGCGCTTGGCGCCGGGGATGCGGGCGATGACATTGGCGCTCTTCACCACTTCCTGGGTCACCGGGAAGGCGGCGGAGAAGCTGGCACCCTTGAGTTCGACCGGCTTGAATTTCGCCGAGCGGGCCTGCTTGCGCAGCGCGGCCAGATCCTGACCGGCACCGGCGAACAGCGCCTTGGCCGCCTCGCCCTCGACCCAGCCCTGCACCTGCAGGCTGGTCAGCTTGTCGGCGGGGCGGACGAGATCATAATTCTCGCCGCTGGGGCTGACGACCACGTTCCAGCCATAGCCGGCGCCCGGCGTGTCATGGACGATCAGCGCGCCGATCGCGCCGTGGCGGGCGGCTTCCTCGAACTTGTAGGTCCAGCGACCATAATAGGTCATGGTCTTGCCGCCGAACTTGCCGAACGGGTCTTCGCCCTTCGCGGCTTCAAAGTCCGGGTCGTTGATCAGGAAGACGGCGATCTTGCCTTTCAGGTCCACGCCCTTGAAATCGTCCCAGCCGCGTTCCGGGGCGGAGACGCCATAGCCGACAAAGACCATCGGTGCATTGGCGACGGCGACCTTGTCCTTGGGCTGGAGGGTCGAGAGATAGACCTGCTTGCCGAAGGTCCAGGGGGTGGCGGCGCCATTTTGCGCGACCGACAGGCTTTCCGACTGGCCAAGGCGGGTGTGGAGCAGCGGCACGGTCTGTACCCACTGGCCGTCCGGACCACCCGGTTCCAGCCCCAGTTGCTCGAAGCGGGCGACGAGATAGCCGATCGTGCGCTCTTCTCCCACGGTGCCGGGCGCGCGGCCCTCGAACAGGTCGGACGCCATGGTGCGGACCGACTGTTCCAGCTTGGCCGGATCAGTTTTCGCCGGATCGGTCTGGGCGCTGGCGGGGAAGGAAAGGGTGGCAAGGCCAAGGGCCAGGAGGGGGAGGGCGTGTTTCATGCCCGTGCCTTAACCCCCGCACAGGGCGGGGGAAAGGGCCGTTTCAGAACTCGATATCCAGTTCCTCGATATCATCGGGTTCGGCGCGGGCGGCGTCGATCCATTCGCGCATCAGCGGCCAGCCGTTGATGGTGTCGCAATAGGCCGCCGACCTGGGTGAGAGTGGCACGGCATAGGTGAGGAAGCGCTGCGCCACCGGTGCGAACATGGCGTCGGCCACGGTGGGCTTTTCGCCGAACAGCCAGGGGCCGCCATAGGCGTCCAGGCATTCTGTCCAGATCGTCTCGATCCGCTCGATATCGGGCTTGGCGCCCGAGAAGATCGGGAAGCGGTCATGGCGAACCTTGAGGTTCATCGGCAGGGCAGAGCGCAGATTGGCGAAGCCCGAATGAATTTCGCCCGAGACCGACCGGCAATGGGCGCGGATGATGCGTTCGGCCGGATACATGCCGACCTGGGGATAGAGTTCGTGCAGATATTCCGCGATTGCGAGCGTGTCCCAGACGCTCGCCCCTTCATGGGTGAGGCGCGGCACCAGCACCGATGGCGACAAGAGCAACAGTTCAGCACGATTTTCCGGATCATCGATGGCGATGATCCTTTCCTCCACCTTCAGCCCGGCGAGCCGGCACAAGAGCCAGCCGCGCAGCGACCAGGAGGAATAGTTCTTGCTGGATAGAGTGAGTTCCGCGACGGCCATCCATGCTCTCCCGATACACGGTTCCCGGCCCCCAAACGCAAAATCGCAGGGGCGGTTCCCTGGCAGATATGCCGAATGTTATTTCCCATCATTCATGATGCAGTGCAACATGAAAAGCATGTATAGCGTTTAAGGGAAGAACCGAGTCGTCTCCCCTAGGTTGAACAAGGTTGTTTTGGTAATATGCGAATGCTTTACGACGGTTACCAGGCCATGGAAGACATGCTGGCCCCGGCCCGCTTCGGGGCGCAGATGGCGCTGGCGATGCGCGACCATATCGGTCCGGTCGCCGATTGGCCGATGCCGCGCCGCATGTTCGCCCTGATGGACGTGTTCCAGGGCGCGCGTATGACCCACAAGCGCCCCGCCTATGGCATTGACCGTGTCCAGACCGGCAATGCCGAGGTCGAGGTGCGCGAGGAGATCGTACTCGACCTGCCGTTCGGCGACCTGCTGCATTTCGTGAAGGATGACGTCGAGACCGCCCAGCCCAAGGTGCTGGTGGTGGCGCCGATGTCGGGGCATTTCGCAACCCTGCTGCGCAGCACGGTAGCGACGCTGTTGCAGGACCATGACGTCTATATCACCGACTGGAAGAATGCCCGCGACGTGCCGATGGAAGCGGGGCGCTTCGGTTTCGACGAATATGTCGATTATGTGATCCAGTTCCTGCAGGATATCGGCCCCGGCGCCCATCTGGTGTCAGTGTGCCAGCCCTGTGTGCCGGCACTCGCCGCCGTGGCGCTGATGTCCGAGGATGAGGATGCGGCGACGCCCAGGTCGATGACCCTGATGGGCGGGCCGATCGATCCGCGCGCGGCGCCGACGGTGGTCAACGAACTGGCGAACGAGAAGCCGATCGAATGGTTCGAGGAGAATCTGATCTCTACCGTGCCGTTCCGCTATGCCGGGCGCGGGCGCGA
The DNA here is from genome assembly GCF_056859495.1 of Sphingobium sp. L-44. Taxonomy (NCBI): domain Bacteria; kingdom Pseudomonadati; phylum Pseudomonadota; class Alphaproteobacteria; order Sphingomonadales; family Sphingobiaceae; genus Sphingobium; species Sphingobium sp. L-44. The sequence goes on from NZ_JBSXOQ010000074.1 coordinate 5,359, forward strand.
GGTCTATCCCGGATTCCTGCAACTGTCCGCCTTCATGTCGATGAACATGGAACGGCACGGGTCGCAGCATCGCGAACTCTATCAGTTGCTGGCCGACGGCAAGACGATCGAGGCCGACAAGATCAAGACTTTCTACCAGGAATATTTCGCGGTCCTCGACATGACCAAGGAATTCTACCTGGAAACGGTCGACATGGTGTTCCAGCGCATGCTGCTGGCCAAGGGCGAATTGAAGGTCCATGGCCGGGCGGTGAACCCCGGCGCGATCCGCAAGACAGCGCTGCTGACGGTCGAGGGTGAAAAGGACGATGTCTGCGCGGTTGGCCAGACGTCGGCCGCCCATGGCCTTTGCACCGGCCTGCGGCCGCATCTGAAGCGCCACCATCTGCAGCCGGGCGTTGGCCATTATGGTGTCTTTTCCGGCAGCAAATGGGAAAAGCAGGTCTATCCCCAGGTGCGCAACATGATCCTGGCGATGAACTGATCCTCCCTGCTTGCGGGGAGAGGGACCGCGCCCGGAGGGCGTAGCCCTCATGACTATCAAGCCGAATTGGGAAAGGGCGCGCCAACTGGCACGCCCCCTCCACCACCGCCGTTGGCGGTGGTCCCCCTCCCCGTGCCGGGGAGGAATTAGGCGGCTGCGCGATTGAGATAGGGCAGGCGGCTGGCGAGCGCCGGCGGCAGGCCGGTGACGATCGTGGCGCGGGTGCGGTGCCAGAAGGCCGAGAGCAGCAGCAGCGTGCCGCCGATCACCAGCGCGGTGAGCGCGGCGGACAGTTCGACCGCGCCGACCTTCTGGAACAGGCTGTAGAGCGCATAGAGGACGTAGGCGAGGCTGGAGACCAGCAGTGCGCGGCGGTCGATCGCCAGCGCCACCAGGCCGAAGGCGAGATAGAGCAGGATCACCAGGAAGGCCTGTCCCGCATCGACCAGCCCATGGGTGATGCCCAGCAACTGGAACAGCGAATGGGCGATCATCGGTGCGGCGGTCAGGTGCAGCCAGAAGGCGACGTCGGAGCGGCGGCTGGTGCGGCCCGGATCGCTCATGTCCCAGCGCATGGCGAGGGTGAAGATGGCGAGGCCGGCGACCAGCAGCAGGATGAAGGGCAGGGTGTGGCTGAACGGGATCAGCCACATGGCAAGGCCGCCAACGATCGCGGCCGCGCCGGCAGCACCGGCGGCGACGGTGATCGGCACCATGAAGCGGCGCCAGTGGAACCAGGCGGCGATCGCGGCGCTGAGGCCGGCGAGCGAGGCGACCAGACCCGCGCCGTCATTCTGCGCGTCCGGGATCAACGGTCCGATCAGCAGCGCTGCGGTGAAGGCGATGCCGCCGACAAAGGCGAGCAGCAGCAGGATCGAAGGCAGCGCCATGCGCAGGCGTCGCGTGAAATATTCGGCCAGGCCCCAGGCGGTGCCGGCGACGAACAGGCCGGACACGAAGGAGGGCTGGTGCGGGGTGGTGATGCCGAGGTGAACCTCGTTGCCGAGTCCCGCGACCGCGACCAGCAGGATCACCGAGGCGATGGCGACGAAAATATCGTTGAAGCCGGTCAGCAGGCGAAAATGTTCCTCGTCCACCGAACTGGCGCGCAGCCGGGCGACATGGTCGCGCAGCGCCTGGGCGCTGGCGGGCGTCAGCGCGCCGGCCGCTACGGCATCTTGCAGATCGCTCTCGCTATACATTCTGGGGCACTCCTTGTCCGGCCTGGATCGGGATCATAGCATTACTGTATTGCTTGAGCAATACGGTTGATTTTGGCCTTTTTCCGGGCACGGAGCGATGATAGCGCGGTTCGAACAGATAAAGGAGAGACCCCGATCATGACCCTGCCGGCTTCGCTTCAAGGCCGTTTGTCCCTGCCGCTGATCGGGTCGCCGATGTTCATCATCTCGCAGCCGGAACTGGTGATTGCCCAATGCCGTGCCGGCATCGTTGGCGCCTTTCCGTCGCTCAATGCGCGCCCGTCCGGCACGTTCGAGGCCTGGTTGCAGCAACTGGGGGCGGAATTGACCGATCAGGACGCGCCCTTTGCCGTCAACCTGATCGTCCATCGCACCAATGCGCGGCTGGAAGAGGATCTGGCGCTGTGCGTCAAATATAAGGTGCCGATCGTCATTACCTCGCTGGGCGCGCAGGAGAAGGTGAATGAGGCGATCCACAGCTATGGCGGCATCGTGCTGCACGACGTCATCAACAATGTCTTTGCCAGGAAGGCGATCGAGAAGGGCGCCGATGGCCTGATCGCGGTGGCGGCGGGCGCGGGCGGGCATGCCGGCACGCTGTCGCCCTTTGCCCTGGTCCAGGAAATCCGCGAATGGTTCGACGGGCCGCTGGCGCTGTCGGGCGCGATCGCGACCGGCCGGTCGATCGCGGCGGCGCGGATGATGGGCGCGGACCTTGGCTATATGGGGTCGCCCTTCATCGCCACGACCGAGGCGAATGCGCTCGACGCCTACAAGGACATGATCGTCGACAGCGCATCGGCCGACATCGTCTATTCCGACGTCTTCACCGGCGTGCTGGGCAATTATCTGCGCCCCAGCATCGTCGCGTCGGGACTGGACCCGGACAAGCTGCCCAAGGCGGCCGACATGGATTTCGCGAGCCTCGCCGGCGACAAGAAGGCGTGGCGCGACGTGTGGGGCGCAGGCCAGGGTATCGGCGCGATCAAGGCTGTGCAGCCGGCGGGCGCCTTCATCGCCCAGCTGAAGGCGGAATATCAGGCGGCGGTTTCGGGCTTCATGGCCTGAGGGCTTGTCTGGAAAAAGCGCTTATGGCGCATCCGCACCAGCCCGCACCCCCACCCGACCGCCCAGACATGGTACCCTGATGGGTGGTCGGGTGGGGGCGCGGGCTGGTGCCGCATCGAAAATGCGCTCTTCCGTGCATTTTCCAGGCAGGCCCTGAGCACGCGCCTCATTCCGCCAGGAAGACACGCAGTTCCTTGATGAACATCTCGAACTGGTCGTGATGCAGCCAGTGGCCGGCATGGGGAAATTCCACCAGCCGGGCCTGCTGGAAATGGGCGATGCGGCCATCCTCGATCGGGTTTGACGCCCAGCTGTCGAGGCCGAGGCACAACAGCGTCGGGCAGGTGATGCGGCGCCAGAAGTCGGGCAGATTTTCGTCTGTGCCGGCCTGGGGCGCGGCGCCGTGCAGATAGGGATCGAACTTCCAGCTATAGCTGCCATCCTCGTTCCGGTTCACGCCGTGGAGGGTGAGGTGCAGCGCCTGTTCGACCGACAGATGGTCGTTGCGTTCGCGCATGCGGGCGACCGCGGCCTCGATCGTGGCATAATGGCGCGGCGAGCGGCGAGCGTTGGTGCGGCGGGTGTCGATCCAGCCCTTCCATGTCTCTTCGGTACTGCGTTTGGCCTGTTCGGCGATGCGGTCGGGCGACAGGCCCAGTCCCTCGATCGCGACCACGCGCGCGACGCTGTCGGGGCAGAGGCCGGTATAGCGCAGGCTGATCGATCCGCCGAGCGAATGGCCGACGATGGTGACCGGCCGGCGATCGAGCAATTCGACCAGCTGGGCCAGGTCATAGACATAATTGGCCATCATGTAGGAGCCGTCCGACGACCAGCCGCTGTCGCCATGGCCGCGCAGGTCGGGGCAGATGACATGATAGTCGCGGGCGAGCGAACGCGCGGTCCAGTCCCAGCTGCGTGCATGGTCGAAACCGCCATGGACCAGGATCAGCGGCGGCGCCGATGGGTTGCCCCAGTCGAGATAGTGAAGCCGCGTCCGCAGGGATGTGAAGAAATGCGATGTCGGCGTCGGCTGTGTGGCTTTGTTCATGCGATCCTGTGGAGTTGCTGGCGGTCAGGATGCAATTGCCATCGGCCATGCGCATGACGATGGCAAGACATAAGGCCAAGAAAATATGTGAAATTCTGTCACATATTGTCGGGGATGACTTCAGGGATGGCTATCGGTGCCGATGGGAACCAGTCGGCGGAGAGCGCTGTCGTGGCGGATGCGGTGGACCATCATCGCCAGTTCCGCCTGACGGAAAGGCTTGTCGAGGCGCAGGCGACGGCTGGCATCAGCGGGCAGTTCGGCATAGCCGGTGATGATGAGCACGGGCAGGTCGGGATAGGCCTGCTCGATCGCGTCGGCCAGTTGCGCGCCGGTCATGCCGGGCATGGCATGATCGGTGACGACCAGATCGATGCGCCCCTGCTCCAGCATGTGCAGCGCTTCTCGCCCCGATCCGGCCTGGAACACGGTATGGCCCATCGTTTCCAGCATGCCGGCGGTATTGGTCAGCACCAGATCGTCATCATCGACCGCCAGGATGACCAGCGGTTCGGTTTCCAGCTCGTCCGGTTCGCACGGGATGGCCGTCCGCTCGTTGCTGGCGTCAGTCAGGGCGACGGGTAGCCAGATGGACACGCTGGTCCCCTTGCCGGGTTGGCTGGCGATGGTCATCGCGCCGCCGCATTGCTGGGTGAAGCCATGGATCATCGACAGGCCAAGGCCGGTGCCCTTGCCCACCCCCTTGGTGGTGAAGAAGGGTTCGCGGGCACGGGTCAGCGTCGCCTCGTCCATGCCTTCGCCTTCGTCCGTGACGGTCAGTCGGATGAAGCTGCCGGCGGCGAGGTCGGGCTGGTCACCCAGCGCCAGGGTGATTTCGCTGCCCTCGATCAACAGGCGGCCCCCGTCGGGCATGGCGTCGCGCGCATTGACCGCCAGATTGATGAGCGCCAGTTCCAACTGGGCCGGGTCGGCATGGGCCGGGCGCAGCGACAGCGGGAAGCGCGTCTCGATCGCGACGCTGCTGCCGATCGTGGTTTTCAGCAGATCGGCCATGCCATGGATCAGGCCGATGCAGTCGACCTGTTCCAGCTTGAGTTCCTGCTTGCGGGCAAAGGCGAGCATCCGCTGGGTCAGGGTGGCGCCGCGATCGGCGGCGGTCATGGCATTGTCGAGATAGCGGCTGATATCGGCGCCGGCCGCAAGACGCTGCCGCGCGAGATCGAGGCTGCCGACGATCACGGCCAGAAGATTGTTGAAATCATGGGCGACGCCGCCGGTCAGCTTGCCGATGGCGTCCATCTTCTGGCTCTGGAAGATCGCCTCGCGCGCCTGTTCCAGCGCCTGGGCTGCCTGGCGCCGTTCGGTAAGGTCGCGGGTGATCTTGGCAAAGCCCAGCAGTTCGCCGGCGGAATCGCGGATCGGATCGATCACGACGCTGGCCCAGAAACGGGTGCCATCCTTGCGGATGCGCCAACCCTCCGCCTCGAATCGGCCTTCGCGCTGGGCGGTGTCGAGCGCACGGGAGGGGAGGCCCGCCATGCGGTCTTCCTCCGAATAGAAGCGGGCGAAATTCTGGCCCATAATCTCTTCGGCGCTATAGCCCTTGAACCGTTCGGCACCGCTGTTCCAGCTGGTGATCGTGCCGACCGGGTCGATCATGTAGATGGCATAGTCGGTGACGCTCTGCACCAGCAGACGGAAGCGTTCCTCGCTGCGGCGCAGTTCCTCCTGCGCGGCGCGACGTTCGGTCAGGTCGCGGGTAACCTTGGCAAAGCCGAGCAGATGGCCGGCGGGGTCGCGGATCGGATCGATCACCACATTGGCCCAGAACCAGGTGTCATCCTTGCGCAGGCGCCAGCCTTCCGCTTCGAACCGCCCTTCAACCTCGGCAGTGCGCAGCACGGCGGCGGGCACATGGGCGGCGCGGTCCTCCTCTGTATAGAAAGCGGAGAAGTGCTGGCCGATAATCTCGTCGGCGCTGTAGCCCTTGATGCGCTGCGCCCCGCTATTCCAGCTGACGACGAAGCCGGCCGGGTCGAGCATGAAGATCGCATAGTCGGTGACGCTCTGGACCAGCAATTCGAACCGGTTGACCGGCTGGCCTGTCTCTATCGTCCCCATTTCCGCCCCTGACATTTTCGATCCTATATCTTTGCCTATGGCAAACGCGGCACGATGCAATCTGTTCCGCCATATGGGACGGGATCGCAACGGCTTGACTTCATGGGGCAGGCCCCGCACGACGCTGCTGCAATCAGAGAGGATCACATGGCAAGCGACGCGACTATCACCGTCATCGGCGAGGCAATGCTGGAACTGAGCCGGGGCAGCGGCGATGGCTGGAACCTGCGCTATGGTGGCGATGTCATCAACACCGCGATCCATCTGGCTCGTGCGGGTGACAAGGTGCGCTTTGCCAGCGCGATCGGCGCCGATCCGATGAGCGAGGATCTGCGCAAGGCTTGGGAAGCGGAAGGGGTCGATACCGGCCTGCTGATCGGCGCTCCAGGCCGGACCACCGGCCTCTATGCGATCGAGACGGATGAGACCGGCGAGCGCAGCTTCCATTATTGGCGCGGCGAAGCGGCGGCGAGGGCGATGTTCGACCTGCCCGAAAGCGGCGCCATGGTTGATGCAGCCGCCCAGTCGGACCTGCTCTATTTTTCGCTGATCACGCTTGCGATCCTGCCCGATGCCGGCCGTGAGGCGTTGCTGGCGCTGTGCGAACGGGTGAAGGCACGGGGCGGCCGGATCGCCTTCGACGGCAATTATCGGCCGCGCCTGTGGAGCGACGCCGCGACTGCGCGGGCCTGGCGCGACCGGGCGATCGCACTGTGCGACATCGGCCTGCCGACCCTGGCGGACGAGGTCGAAATGGGCGAGGCGGATGATGCCGCCGACGCCGCGGCCCGCTGGGGCGCGGGTGAGGGCCGCGAGATCGTGGTCAAGCTGGGCGCCGAAGGCTGTCTGGTCGGTGGCGTGCTGGTGCCGCCGCCGGCGCGGGTCGATGTCGTGGATTCGAGCGGTGCGGGCGATGCCTTCAACGGCGGCTATCTGCATGCGCGGCTGGCCGGCGCTGCGCCGGCCGAGGCGGCGTTGGCCGGGCACCGGCTGGCCGGCTGGAATATCGGTCGGCGCGGTGCGATCCCGGCGCGTGATGCCGATGCGCCCTATGGCATGCAGGTGCCGGCATGAAACCGGTCGAACGCGCCGCCAGAGCCCTGTGCCGATTGGACGGTCATCCGCGCGATGGCGTATCGGAGGCGGACATGCCCTGGGAAGACTATCTGCCCCAGGTTCGCGCCGTGCTGGAAGCGTTGCACGAACCGAGTGAATGGATGGCCGAGGCGGGCGCCGAACTGCTTCGCCATGTCGGTGCGGGCGAGGGCGAGCAGGGCTATCGCCAGGATGCGGCCGACATATGGCGTTACATGCTCGATTCGATGGTCAAGGATATTGGCTGACGCATGGGCGCAGGATGCGGGGTGCGATGGCCCGTGGTCCCGCCCTGTGCTAGCGCGCTGACATGACGACCGGGGATGCCGCATCGGCAGGCGGGCGCGACGAAGGGTCGGGCCGCCGCCGCCAGATATTGGAAATCGCCGCGCAGCTTTTTGCGCGCAAGGGCTATCGCGGCACGTCGATGCGCGACATTGGCGAGCAGGCCGGGGTGCTGGGCGGATCGCTCTACCACCATATCAAGTCGAAGGACGCGCTGTTCGTCGAACTGCATAATGGCGCGCTGGATGCGGCCGAGGCGCGGATCGCGGCGGCGGTCGCGACACAGGCCGATCCCTGGGCACGGCTGGAGGCGGCCTGCGCCAGCCTGCTGGATATCCAATTGGCGGCGGATTCGCTGACCATGCCGATGATGAATGATTTTCGCGCCGTACCGGATGGCGTGCGCGATCAGCTTGTGGCGCGCCGCGACCGGTTCGAGCAATTGTTTCAGGATCTGGTGGCGGCGCTGCCGCTGCCCGTCAACATCGACCGTTCGCTCTATCGCACGCTACTGCTCAGCCAGCTCAATTCGGCGGCCGACTGGTATCGCGATGGCCGGTTGACGCGGGCGCAGATCTCCGCGCAGATCGTCGCCATTTTTCGCCACGATCGGTTATAGTCAGGGCATCAGCGGCGCGCGTCCCAGCGGCAAGGATGCCGTGTGCGTTTGACTGTAACAGATGTTTGGTATAGCTGATCCGCAGCAATATTGGAGAGGTTCGATGTACAGCTATGTTCCGCCGATCGACGATTATCGCTTCCTGCTGAGCGAGGTGCTGGGCTTCGACCAGGCGATGGCGGAGCTGAACAAGGATGTCGACGCCGACCTGGCCGTGACCGTGCTGGACGAGGCCGGGCGCATGTGCGCCGAGCGCCTGGCGCCGCTCAACCGCGAAGGCGACGAGCATGGCAGCCAGTTGATCCACGGCGCGGTGCGGACGCCGCCCGGCTTTGCCCAGGCCTATCGCGACTTTGCCGATGCCGGCTGGGCGGCGCTGTCGGCCGATCCCGACCATGGCGGGCAGGGGCTGCCCTTCATCCTACAGCTGTGGCTGGACGAGATGCTGTCGGCCGCGAACCTGTCCTTTGGCCTGTTCCCCGGCCTGACCCGTGGCGCTTGCGAGGCGATCGCCGCCCATGCCAGCGAGGAACTGAAGGCGACCTATTTGTCGCGTATGGTGAGCGGCGAATGGACCGGCGCGATGGCGTTGACCGAAAGCAGTGCGGGCACCGACCTTGCCCTGCTGAAAACCAAGGCCGAGCCGCAGGGCGATGGCAGCTATGCGGTGACCGGCACGAAGATTTTCATCTCGTCGGGCGATCATGATTTTGGCGGCAATATCGTCCATCTGGTGCTGGCGCGCCTGCCCGATGCGCCGGCCGGGGTGAAGGGGATCAGCCTGTTCCTGGTGCCCAAATTCCTGCCCGGCGCGGATGGCGCCTTCGATCAGCGCAACGGCATGTCGGTCGGCGCGCTGGAGAAGAAGATGGGTATCCATGCCCAGCCGACCTGCGTCATGAATTATGACGGCGCGACCGGCTGGCTGGTGGGTGAGGCGCATCGCGGCCTGGCCGCCATGTTCACGATGATGAATGCCGAGCGGCTGATGGTCGGCATCCAGGGACTGGGCATCGCTGGCGCTGCCTATCAGCAGGCGGCGGGCTATGCCAAGGAACGGCTGCAGGGTCGCAGCGCGGACAATGCGCGCGCGCCGGTGGCCATCATCGAACATGCCGATGTCCGCCGGATGCTGCTCAATATCCGCAGTTTCGTGGAGGCCGGGCGCGCGCTGGCGGGCTGGACCGCGCTGCAGCATGACCGGTCGCAGCACCATGGCGATGCCGGCGAGCGCGCCAGGTCCGACGCGCTGGTGGCGCTGCTGACGCCGGTGGTGAAGGCATCCTTCACCGATTTCGGCTTCGAAAGCGCGGTGCAGGCGCAGCAGGTCTTTGGCGGCCATGGCTACATCCGCGAATGGGGCATGGAACAATATGTGCGCGATGCGCGCATCGCCCAGATCTATGAAGGCACCAATGGCGTGCAGGCGGCGGACCTGGTCGGGCGCAAGCTGCCTATGGTGGGCGGCGCGGTGGTCGAAGGCTATTTCGCCCTGATCGCGGCCGATGTGGAAGCGGCCGGTGGGAGCGTGATCGCGCGCAGCACCTGCACGGCGCTTGAGGCGCTGCGCACGGCGACGGCGGCCCTGCAGAGCGCGGACACGGATGCAGCCGGCGCGGCGGCAGTCGATTATCTGCGCCTGTTCGCGCTGGTCTCGATGGGCTGGATGTGGACCCGCATGGCGCAGGCGGCCGCGCAGGGCAACAGCCCGCTGCATCAGGCGAAGCTGAAGCTGGCCGACTATTTCGCGCTACGCGTCCTGCCTCAGGCGCAGGGCCTGGCCGCCACGATCGCCGCCGGTGAAGCGTCGATCATGGCGTTGGAGATCGACGCCTTCTAATTGCGCACCATCAACACGTCGCAGGGCGCGCCTTCAAGCAATTCGGAGGCGCGGCTGCCGATCAGCGCATGGACGAAGCCGCTGCGACCATGGGCGCCCAGCACCAGCAGGTCGATATCGCGCTGTGCGATCAGGGTCGGCAGGACCTCGCCGGCACGTCCCTCGATCAGTTCGACCTGGAAGGGGCGGGCTTGGCCGGCCAGTTCCGGACGCGCGGCAAATTCGGCGCTTTCCCGTTCCGCTTCCGACCGGGCGAAGGCCAAGGTCTGGTCGGGATCGAGGCGGGAGGGGAAGCCGCCATCATAGACATGGACCAGATCGAGCCGCGCCTTGGGAAACAGCATCGCGGTCATCTGCACGGCATGGAGCGAACAGTCGGAAAAGTCGGTTGCGATCAGGATGCGCCGATAGGGATGGCGCGGCCGTTCCTTGACCACCAGCACCGGCACGGGCGAACGCCGGACCAGATAGTCGACCGCCGTGCCTAGGATGAAGTCGCCGACATGATTGTGGCGCGCCGGGCCGACGACGATCACCGCGCTGCCCCGCTCCTTGCCCAGTTCAGCGATGGTTTCGGGCGCACGGCCCTGGATCAGCACCGGTTCGACCGGCGCGGCGACGCCCTCGGTCAGCTTGGCGATGACTCGTTTGGCTCGATCGGAGGCGCGGGCGACATGGGCGGCATCACCCTTGTCCAGCGCATGGGCGACGAGCAGCGTACCGCCCAGATCGGTCGCCAGTTCGACGGCCCGGTCAAAGGCCCGGTCGCTGCGGGCGGTCAGATCGGTGGCGATGAGGATTGTTGGCGGCACGAACATCTCCCTCTTGTGTCGGGCGGTGGCTAAGCGCTTGCAAGACAAAGCCTATCATCCTCACGCCGCGCTTGCCACTCCGGGTAGACCCTGGCCCGGCAGGGGGGCGATGGCCGACACCGGCACCTGTCGGTCGGTCAGCGTGAGTGGCGCGGGGCGGTGCGAAATCAGGATCAGGCCGGTGCCGGTCCGGTCGAGCCAGATGCGCAGCCGGCTGATCAGAAGCGCCTCGGTCGCGGCATCCAGCCCCTCGGTCGGCTCATCCAGCAACAGCCAGGGACGGCCGGTCAGCAGCGCGCGTGCCAGCGACAGCCGCTTGCGTTCGCCGCCTGACAAGGTGCCGCCGGCTTCGCCCAGCCGATAGTCGATCCCGCCGGGCAGGCTGGCGATGCGCTGGTCGAGACAGGCGACATGCAGCGCATCGGCCATATCGGCCGCATCGATGCCGGGCCGGGCGAGGCGCAGATTGTCGGCGATGCTGCCGGCCAGCATCGGCGCGTCCTGGGGCGAGAGGGCGAACTGGTCACGCAGTTCCGTCCCGGAGCAGGCTACCAGCGGATGGCCGCCAAGCGCGACATCGGCCGTGACCGGACGCAGGCCGGCCAATCCCTCCGCAAACAGGCTCTTGCCCGAACCGGAGCGGCCAGTAACGGCGACGCGCGCACCGGGGCGCAATTCGACGTCGCCCAATCGGATGACTTGGGCTGTCGCGGCGGATGGCGCAGGCGCATCGTCCAGCGGCAGTGCATCAAGCGCGGCCAGCCGGGCAAGGCCGGCATCGACGCTGGCCTGGCGGAAGGCGGTGCGCGACAGCCCGGCCATCGCCTCCACCGCGCCGGCGCTGGCCAGCAAGGCAAGCGCGACCAGCGGCGCGGGGGCATCGGCGCCGAGCAGCACCAGCATGACCGACAGCGCGCTATAGGCCGCGAGCAGGGCGGCCTGCACGCCTTCGCCGATGAACAGGCGGGCGCGTGCCCGGTCGAGCCGGCGCGTGAGCGGTGCCAGTTCGGCCATCACCCGGTCACCCAGCCCATAGGCCGCGATTTCTGCGCGGGCGCTCGCGAGTTCGACATAGCGCGCGCGGAGCGCGCCGAGCGCATCGGCGGCCTGCTGCGCGGGGCCTTCGGTCAGGCGGCGGGCGAGGCTGCGCAGCAAGAGCGGCAAGGCGGCGAGCATGACCGCCAGCAGCAGGGCCGACAGCCAGCCGCCGCTCGCCGCCAGCATCACGCCCGCCAGCGCGGCCATCAATCCGGCGATCCGGCTCGGCCGGCGCACCACCAGATCCTCCAGCGCGTCGATGTCGCCGGTCAGCCGCGCGGCGGCGTCGCCGCTGGACAAGGGCAGGGCGGTGCGGCTGTCCTGCGCGGCGAGGCGCGCGAACAGGCTGGCGCGCAGCCCGCCCATGGCTTCGAGCGCGGCGCGGTGCGACCAGAGCCGCTCACCATAGCGCGAGACGGTGCGCAATATGGCGAGCAGCCGGATCGCCGCGCTGGGCACCAGATAGTTGAACGCCTGCGCGGCGATCGTGCCGGCCGCGCCGGCCATGGCGGCGGCGGTCAGGAACCAGCCGGCCAGCGCCAGCAACGCGATGCCGGCCAGCGCCGCAATGACGGCGCACAGCGTCGCTCGGCGCAACAGCGTGGCGGAGCCTGCCGCCTTGTCGAGCGCGATCCGGATCGGGTTCACAGCATCACCTCCATCCGCGCGGCGGCGGTCAGGCGATGATCGTGGGTGGCGACCAGGATCGCGCGCTCGGCCGACAAGGCGACCAGCAGGGCGATGATGTCGGCGGCGCTATCCGCATCCAGATCGGCGGTGGGTTCGTCGCAGAGCAGAACGGGCCGTTCGGACAGGATGGCGCGGGCGAGGCCGATGCGCCGCCGTTCGCCGCCCGACAGGCCCGTCCCCTGATGATCGATGGCAAGGTCCAGCCCTTCGGGCCGCGCGGCCAGCATCGGCGTCAAGCCGACACGCGCGGCGACCTGCGCGATCTCCGCTCGGTCGGCATCGGGGCGGGCGAGGGCGATATTGTCGGCCAGGCTGCCGGGCAGCAGCAGCGGGCGCTGGGCCGCCCAGGCGATGCGCGCGGGATCGATCAGAGACAGCTCGCCCGAGGCCGGATCAATCTGTCCGGCGATCGCGGCGAGCATGCTGGTCTTGCCGCTGCCGGTCGGGCCGGTGAGGGCGATCAGGTCATGCGGCTTGAGCGTCAGGCTGACCGGGCCGATCCCCGAACCGATGCCGATCCGCAAATCCTTGAGATGGAGGCCATCGAACGGAGGGCTGGCCGGATGGAGCGGGGCCTCCACGTCCGGCAGGGCGGCGGCGATCGCCTTGTCCGCCGCTTCGCCCATCTGCTTGTCATGATAGGCCGCGGCCAGCCGGCGCATCGGCAGATAGAATTCCGGTGCCAGCGCCAGCGCGAACAGCGCGGCGCGCAGGTCCAGTGCTTCGGGCGCGGGGAAGGGTAGCAGGCCAAGCAGCGCAAAACCGCAATAGACCGCGACCAGCGCCACTGAGAGGGCCGCGAAAAATTCCAGCACGGCGCCCGACAGGAAGGCGACGCGCAGCACCGCGCCGGTGCGGGTCGCCACCTCCTGCGCGGCGCCCGCCACCTGCCGGCTGATCCGTGCCTGGGCGCCATGGTGACGGATCAGCGGCAGCGCGCGCAGCCGGTCGACGAACAGGCCCGACAATTCGGCCAAGGCCGCCAGTTGCCGCTCCGCCGCCGCCCGCGCCGCCGTGCCCGCCAGCACCATGCCAAAGGCGAAGGGGAGCAAGGTTGCCAGCATGATCGCGGCGCAAACCCAGCTCGCGGTCGCGACGATCGCGGCGACCAGCAGCGGCCCCAACACCGCCGCCTTGCGGATCGGCAGGAAGCGGGCGCCATGCGCCTCGATCGCGGCGAGATGGTCGATCGCCAGCGTGGCATTCTCGCCCGCCAGCAGCGGTCGGGCCAGCCGTCCGCCCAGCAGCCGGGGCAGCAGCGTCGATCGCCGCGCGGCGACGATGCGCTGGGCCGACCGGATCGCCTGGACATGGGCCAGCATCAGCCCGGTCGCACGCACCAGCCCGCCGGCCAAGAGCAACAGCGGCGGCAGCCAGCCGATCGCGACGCCATCGGCCAGCGCACTGACACCCTGCGCCAGTCCCGCCGCGAAAAGAGCGGCGCCGATGATGTCGATGACCCAACCCATGCCTGCGGTTTTCCCTAGCTAGACCTTGCGTCCCATTCATTTAGGTTTTGCGGCAGAATATAATTTGATCTGTCTCAATGATGTAGCGCCGTCACGTCCATATTTCGCCAGCCAACTTGGTTCAGGGAAGAAAGGAGGTCGCGATGATAAGCATGGCCGTCGTTGAATTATCCAGGCTGCAATTCGCTCTCACAGCTTTATACCATTTCCTGTTCGTGCCCCTGACGCTGGGCCTTTCCTTCATGCTCGTCATCATGGAAAGCGTCTATGTCATGACGGACCGCCCGATCTGGCGGGATATCACTCGCTTCTGGGGCAAGCTGTTCGGGATCAACTTCGTCCTTGGCGTGGCCACCGGCCTCACCATGGAGTTCGAATTCGGCACCAACTGGGCCTATTATTCGCACTATGTCGGCGACATTTTCGGCGCGCCGCTGGCGATCGAGGGCCTGATGGCCTTCTTCCTGGAGGCGACCTTCGTCGGCCTCATGTTCTTCGGCTGGGATCGCCTGTCGAAGCGCGGCCATCTGCTCACCACCTTCATGGTGGCGCTGGGGTCGAACCTGTCGGCGCTGTGGATCCTCGTCGCCAATGGCTGGATGCAGCATCCCACCGGCGCGACCTTCAACCCGCAGACGATGCGGATGGAAGTGACCGACTTCATGGCAGTGATCTTCAATCCGGTCGCCCAGGCGAAGTTCGTCCACACCGTCAGCGCCGGCTATGTCTGTGCCAGCGTCTTCGTGCTGGGGGTCTCGGCTTATTATCTGTTGAAGGGCAAGCATGTCGCCATTGCCAAGCGCTCCTTCACGGTCGCGGCCGCCTTTGGCCTTGCCGCGTCGCTGTCGGTCGTCGTGCTGGGTGACGAAAGCGGTTATGCGCTGACCGAGAACCAGAAGATGAAGCTCGCCGCGATCGAGGGCATGTGGCAGACCGAGCCTGCACCGGCCGGCCTGACCCTGTTCGGCCTGCCGTCCAACAGCGGGCGGGAGACCACGCATGAGATTAAGGTGCCCTATGTGCTGGGCCTCATCTCCACCCGCAGCCTGACCGGCGAAGTCACCGGCATCAACCAGTTGGTCGACACCGCCAAGGTGCGGATTGCCGCCGGCATCATCGCCTATGATGCGGTCGAGACGCTGAAGGTCGATCGCAACGACCTGGTCGCGCGGGAAGCGTTCGAGCGCAACAAGGCGGATCTGGGCTATGCCCTGCTGCTGAAGCGCTTCATCGCCGATCCGCGCCAGGCCGATGCCGCGACGATCGAGAAGGCGGCCTGGAGCACCGTGCCCAATGTGCCGGCGATCTTCTGGATGTTCCGCATCATGGCGGGGCTGGGCTTTGCCTTCATCGCCTTCTTCGCGACCGCCTTTGCCTTCTCGTCGATGCGGCGGTTCGATGCGCGCTGGTTCCTGAAACTGGCTCTGTTCATGATGCCGATGCCCTGGATCGCGATCGAGGTCGGTTGGGCCGTGGCGGAAATCGGGCGCCAGCCCTGGGCGGTGGACGGCGTGCTGCCGACCTTCCTTGCCGCCTCCAGCCTGACGGTGCCGCAATTGTGGACCACCATCATCGGCTTCACCCTGCTCTACGGTATCCTGGCGGTGATCGAGGTGAAGCTGATGCTCGCCACCATCGCCAAGGGGCCGGAACGCTATGTCCCCTGGCGGCCTGACAGCCCCGCCGAGCCGGCGCCCGATTTCCGCGCCGTGCCCGCCGAATGACGCCCGCCAACCGGAGTTAGGACAATGACCATTCCGCTCGATTATGAAACGCTGCGCGTCATCTGGTGGCTGTTGCTGGGCGTGCTGCTGATCGGCTTCGCCCTCACCGACGGCTTTGACCTCGGATCGGCGGCCTTGCTGCCCTTTGCCGGCCGGACCGACGAGGAACGGCGCATGATCATCAACAGCGTTGGCGCCACCTGGGAAGGGAACCAGGTCTGGTTCATCCTGGGCGGCGGCGCCATCTTCGCCGCCTGGCCCTTCGTCTATGCCGTCAGCTTTTCCGGCTTCTATCTCGCCATGTTCCTGGTGCTGTCGGCGCTGATCCTGCGGCCTGTCGGCTTCAAATATCGCTCGAAGAAGCCGGATGCCCGCTGGCGGGCCGGCTGGGACTGGGCGCTGTTCGTCGGCGGCCTGGTGCCCGCTTTGGTCTTCGGCGTCGCGGTCGGCAATGTGCTGGTGGGCGCACCCTTCCGCCTCGATGGCGATCTGCGCATGTTCTATGAAGGATCGCTGCTGGGCCTATTCACGCCCTTCACCCTGCTGACCGGCCTGCTTTCGGTCGCGATGCTGGTGCTGCATGGCGCCGGCTGGCTCAGCCTCAAGACCGAAGGGCCAGTGCTGCAGCGCGTGCGCCTTTATGGTCAGGGCGCAGCGATCCTGTCGATCATTCTGTTCGCCATCGGCGGGCTGTTCGTCGCCTGGAGCGGAATGGGCTATCGCGTCGATGGCGTGATCGATCCCAATGGCCCGTCCAACCCGCATCTGGGTGGCGCGGTCGCGGCGGCGGGCGCCTGGCTCGACAATTATGCGGCGCATCCCTGGATGCTGCTGGCGCCGATCCTGGGCTTTGTTGGGCCGGTGCTGGCATTGCTGGGCATTCGTGGTCGGCGCGACACGTTGGTCTTTGCCGGCTCGTCGATCGCCAATGTCGGCATCATCAGCACCGTCGGCCTGTCGATGTTCCCCTTTATCCTGCCCAGCTCGATCGATCCGGGTTCCAGCCTGACCGCATGGAATGCCTCGTCCAGCCACGGCACCTTGTTCACCATGCTGATCTGCACCGTCATCTTCCTGCCGATCGTGCTGGCCTACACGGCCTGGGCCTACAAGGTGATGTTCGGCCGGGTGACCGACCGCGAAATCCGCCTCAACCCCGACTTTTACTAAGGATCCGACCTATGTGGTATTTTGCCTGGATATTGGGCGTGGGCCTGGCTGTCGGCTTCGGCATCCTCAATGGCGTCTGGCACGAGTTCCATTCGGAACCCGGCGAATATTGAGCTGACAGATAGCGCCCCGGCGGTTTGACACAGCCGGGGCGTCGCGCCACCCTATCGCGGCCAGAAGAACGCAGGGGAAGGGCATGGACGAAGAGGCCGCAACTGCCCGCATCGCGCGCCGCCATGCCCAGATATTGGGCGATGTCCCCCGCATCGAAGCGCTGAGCATCGACGAATACAGCGCCGATCTCGACCCGCTGATCCGGCAGATGATCGCCATCAACCAGAGCATCGACGCGCGCGAAGCGGACCTGCTGACCGACGTGACCGATGCCCAGGCACAGGGGCAGGGCGACATGTCCGCCGTGCTGGCGCGCCTGCCCGAAATCATCCGTACCATGATGCGCCATCCCGCGCTGTTCGCCCGCCAGACCGATGTCGGCGTCACGCTGCTGACGCAGGGCAAGCTTTCCGCGCGCGATCGGGAAATGGCGATCCTGCGCGTCGCCTGGCTCTGTCAGGCGCCCTATGAATGGGGCGAGCATGTGATGATCGCGCGCCATGCCGGCATCGGTCGGGAAGAGGTGGAGCGCATCGTGACCGGCTCGGCCGATCCGGGCTGGAACGACCATGACCGGGCGATCCTGCGCGCGGTCGAGGAACTGCATGGCGACGCCATGATCGCCGACGCGACCTGGGCTGTGCTGGCGGCGCGTCTGGACGAGGCGCAACTGATCGAACTGACGGTCCTGATCGGCCAATATCAGGCCGTGGCCTATTATCAGAACAGCCTCAAGCTGCGCCTGCACGGCGGCAACAAGGGGCTGTCCGCCCGATAGGCCCGGCCGTCAGGTCGGTTCAGTTGGCCGGTTCAGCCGATCCGTTCACTCGGCATGTTTCGGGGCGGGACTGTCCACCCTGACGAAGCCGTGCGGGGTCTGGACCCACTGGCCGGCCTTCTTGCTGGTCGGCGTGAAGGCGACGCGGGCTTGGGGGCTGCTAGCGCTACGAATTGGCTTCATGGCTGGATACTCCCTGTTCCTTTTCATTCTATCCAAAATCACGCCGAACGAACCTCGGGAATAGTACGGGGATCGTCTATTTTCGGGATATTTTGTCGGATTGGATATTATTGCGGCCTTGAAATGCAAATTCACAAGTGCCCCTTTTGTTCCTAAGGAAAATCGCAAAATTGGCATGGTTTGGGTGCATCGCCGGCGTGATTGGTTTGTCCAAATTGGTCATGCCAACTTGTGGGGCTGCCGGCGCCGGGTTAGCCTCCCGCAAAATCGAGGGAGGATGCCGTGACGAAGGGCTGCATGTTGATGCTGGGAAGCCTGTCCCTGCTGGCGATGACGGGCGCGATGCTGGGCGCTGCCACGCCTCCCGTCGACCCCGGCCGCTTTGCTCAGGTCGCGAAGGTCGATGACCAGTATCAGGCCTATAATGTCGAGATGGTGGAGGTGGTCGGCGGCCGCTTCTGGGCACCCTATCCCAAGCCGGGCGAGGCGCGGCCCCAGCCGGCAGCCGGCGGCAGCGGCGGCGTCGATATCGCGGCCGTCATGTTCCGCAAGCGCGAGCCGATCGACCTGACCGGCGACACGCGGCTGCGCAACCTCGCCCGCGCGCTCGGGCCGACCTATGTGCGCGTGAGTGGCGGCTGGGCCAATGCCGTCTATTTCCATGACAGCGATACGCCGCCGCCCGCCACGCCGCCCAAGGGCTATCAGAGCGTCCTGACCCGTGCCCAATGGGCCGGCGTCGTCGATTTCGTGAAGACCGTCGGCGGCAAGCTGGTCGTGTCCTTCCCGGTAAGCGATGGCGCGCGCGACGCGTCGGGCCTGTGGGATCCCGATCAGGCGCGCCGGCTCAACGCCTATACCGAGAAGTTGGGCGGCCATATCTACGCCGCCGAACTCATCAACGAACCCAATGCGGGGTCTATGGTCGGCCTGCCCAAGGGCTATGACGCGGCCGCCTTCGCCCGCGACATGGCCGTCTTCCGCGCCTTCCGCGATGCCGATGCGCCGCAGATGAAGATCGTCGGGCCGGGCAGCACCGGCGAGGCCGGCTTCGTCATCATGCCGCGCAATATCGGCGTGGTGCCGACCGATGCGCTGATGAGCGCCGAGCCGCGGCCCAGGGTCGATATCTTCTCCTATCATTTCTACGGCACCGTCTCGAAACGCTGCGCCGCGATGGACAAGAGCGCCGGGATCAGCCCGGACCGGGCGCTGGACGAGGACTGGCTGGCGCGCGCCGACAGCACGGCGACCTATTATAAGGAACGGCAGCAGCGCTTTGCGCCCGGCACCGACATCTGGATCACGGAAACGGCGCAGGCGGCCTGCGGCGGCGACGCCTGGGCAGCGACCTGGCGCGACAGTTTCCGCTATGTCGATCAGTTGGGGCGGCAGGCGAAGCTAGGCGTGTCGGTGGTTTTCCACAATACGCTGGCGGCCAGCGACTATGCGCTGATCGACGAGGCGACGATGATGCCGCGTCCGAGTTATTGGGCTGCCGTCCTATGGGCGCGGCTGATGGGCAATGTCGTGCTGGATGCGGGCCAGAACGCGGGCAAGCTGCATCTCTACAGCCAGTGTCTGCGCGGCACACCGGGCGGCGTCGCGCTGGTCGCGATCAATCTCGATACCGCCAATCCCGCCAGCCTGTCGCTGGCCGGCAAGGCGACCCGCTACACACTGACCGCCGACAATCTGGACGCGGGCAGCGTGAAGCTCAACGGCCGGACGCTGGTGGTGGGGCAGGATGGCGTCCTTCCCGATCTCAAGGGCGTCACCGCGCGAGGCATGCAGTCGCTACCAGCGGCGAGCATTAGCTATCTCGCCTATCCCGATGCCCGCAACCCGGCCTGTCCCTGACGCCTGATACGGCGCCGGGCAGGCCGGGAAGGGGCTGTCCGGCGCATTAGGCCAGGGCCAGGGCAAAGGCGCCCATATGGGCGATAATGGCGCAGCACATGATGGCGATCGCGCCCTTGGTGCTCAGAAAATCGGTCATGGTCGGTCTCCTTGGCCGGTCGGGGCGGATGAACCATTCATCGGCCTGCCGGTATGAGAGGGAGCGATGGCAGCCCACGATTGACGGGCAAGCGGCTTTTCGTCACGCAGGAGGAACAGAAGAAAAAGCGCGGAAAACCGGGCCATTCGCGGTTCGCGTTTCGCGAATGGAGAGGGGGATTGCGTGAAACGTCTCCGCCGTGTGCTGCTCGAACTCTGGGCGATGCTGCCGGTCGCGGCGGTCGTCGGCTTTCTTGGCCCCTTTGGCACCTATTTGTCGGGCGACTTTCTGCTGCGCGCCGGGCGCTGGTGGATCATGCTGATCGGCGCCTATATCCTCGCGCGGCCGACGCTGATCGCCTGGCGGGCGATTGCGCGGGCGACGCGGTTGCCGCGCGGGTCTCTGGTCTTCTGGGGCATGGTCGCCTCCAGCTTTCCCATGGCGCTGATCTGGCGGCTGGTCGGGCGGGACGAGGTGCGACTGCTGGGCGGCTATGCCGGCCTTTTGCCCTTCACCTTGCTCTGTTGCCTGCTGGTGATGACCATCGCCTGGTGGGCGGAGCGGGCGGACGCGCATCTGCTGCGCTATTATGATGAGCATATGGGGCCGGCCTCACCCTTCGTGTCGCCATCGACCGATGGTGCGCCGCCGCTCACGCCGATGGCGGGAAAACAGGTTCGCCTTCATCAGCGTCTCAGTCCGGCTTTCACTGGTCCCATAATCGCCCTGGAGAGCGAGGATCATTATGTCCGCATCCATGGGCCGCATGGCAGCGAACTGATCCTGATGCGGCTGCGCGATGCCATTGCCGAAATGGACGATGTGCCCGGCGCACAGACCCATCGCAGCTGGTGGGTTGCCAGGGCGGCGATTGCGGATGGCGCGGGCCTGACCAGGAGCCGAGACATCCCCCTGACCAACGGCCTGTCCGCACCGGTTGCACGCGATTCCGTCGATCGGCTGCGTCAGTCCGGTTTCCTGCCGGACTGACGCAGCAGGATCAGAGGATCAGGTTCAGCGCGACGATGATCAGGATCGTCGCCAGGATCGTGCGCAGCACCGCTTCGCGCACATGCGAGGCGAGCAGGCTGCCGACGATGATGCCGGGGATCGACCCGATCAGCAGCGATGCCAGCAGCGACATGTCGACCGTGCCCAGCCACCAATGGCCGATGCCGGCCACCAGCGTCAGCGGCACGGCATGGGCGACGTCGCTGCCGACGATCCGGGCGAGCGGCGTGCGCGGATAGAGGATCAGCAGCGCCGTCGCGCCGATCGCGCCGGCCCCGACCGAGGTGATGGTCACCGCCACGCCGACGACCACGCCCAGCAATATGGTGAGATTGCGGGTGGTGGCGGGGCTGCGATCCTGGCCATGGGTGCGCGACCAGGCCGTGATCCGATCGCGGAACAGCAGCACCAGGCCGGTGAGGAACAGCATTACCCCCAGCGTGACCTTGATCGGATCGACCACGGCGGCCGACGGCGGCCCCATTGCCCGCAGCGCCATCAGCGCGCCGATCGCGGCCGGCATCGACCCCAGCGCCAGCCAGCCGACGATCGCCCAGTCGACCGACCGCTTCCAGCCATGAACCAGGCTGCCCACGCTCTTGGTGACGCAGGCATAGAGAAGGTCGGTGCCGACGGCCGCAGCCGGGTGGAAATTGAACAGCAGCACCAGGATCGGCGTCATCAGCGATCCGCCGCCAACGCCGGTCAGCCCGACCAGCGTGCCGACGATGAAGCCCGTCAGGGAATAGAGCGGATTGATCGTCACGGCCGCTCCTGCGGTGCATGACGACAGGCGGTGCGACCCATCATGGCGTCACCTAAGGGCGTTTGCGCTGCCCATGCAAGTCCCTGCACTCGATCCATATCCCTGCGTCCCCCTTATGTTTCGCGGTGGGACATAGCGGACGCCATGGCGGGGTGAAACCCGCCCCTTGCTTGAGGGGGGTGATAGCTTTGCTATGGACGGCGCGCGCCACATATCGCTCCCGCGGCTGTCTGGCCTGCGTCCGACCGCCTAGCGTGCCGGGATAAGCGACAGGAGCAGGATATGGTGGAACGGGCACGGGTGGCGGTGGTGACGGGCGCGAGTTCGGGCATCGGCAAGGCGATCGCCAAGGCCATGGCGCGGCAGGGCTGGCGGGTGATCGGCACCGGTCGCGATCCCGAGCGGCTGGCGGCTGCAGAGGCTGAGATAGCGGCGGAGGCTGCCGGCGCGCCCGTCACCATGTTGCGCGCCGACCTGTCGCTGCTGGGCGGCGCCGCCCAACTGACCCAGGATATCGCCGCGCTGACCGACCGGGTCGACCTGCTGTTCAACAATGCCGGCGGCATGACCGATAAGCTGGTGATGACGGACGAGGGGCTGGAGGCGAATTTCGCCGGCAATCATCTGGGGCCGTTCCTGTTGACCCAGCGCCTGCTGCCGCTGTTGCGCAAGGCGGCGCAGGATCAGCCGGCGGGCGCCGTGCGCATCCTCAACACCGCATCAGACGCCAGCGAGATGATCCCGGCGATCAACCTAGACGACATGCAGAATCTGGAACGGTTCAGCCCCGGCATGGCCTATTGCACTGGCAAACTCGCCAATGTGCTGTTCGCCCGCGCGCTGGCGGATCGGCTGGCGGGGGAGGGAATCGTCGCTCATGCCGTCCATCCCGGCGCGGTCGACTCGAACTTCTTTTCCCACGCGCCGGCCGACACGCAGGCGCGCTCGCGCGGGCTGGACAAGGCGAGCGAGGCGGAGGGAGCGGACACGCTGGTCTGGCTGGCGACCGCACCGGAAGGGGCGGCCAGCAATGGCGGCTATTGGTATCGCCGCGCACCGCGCACGCCCAACAAGCTGGTCGAGGATGCAGCGATCGTCGATCGCTTCTGGCGGGAAAGCGAAAAGCTGATCGCGGCGCATGGCCGCTGAGGAAGCAAGGCGCCCCGGACCGGCAATCCCCATCGCCGGTCCGGGGCAGTCCCTCCCCCAGGGAACTTATTCCGGCACCTTCACCTGCGCCAGGCGCGGCGAAAGCAGGTGGATCGCCAGCAGGGCGATGAAATAGGCGCTGCCCGCCACCGCGAAGAGCGGCGCATAGCTGCCGATGCTATCGAGGATATAGCCCGCATATTTGGCCATCAGCATGCCGCCGATCGCGCCGGCCGTGCCGCCGATGCCGACCACCGATCCGACAGCCGCGCGTGGGAACATGTCCGACGGCAGGGTATAGAGATTGGCGGAAAAGGCCTGATGCGCGGCGGTGGCGATGCCGATCACCAGCACCGCGACCCACAAATTGTCGATCGACTGGGCAAAGAAGACCGGCGTGACCGCAGCGGCGCAGACCAGCATGGTCAGCTTGCGCGCGGCGTTGACGCTGTGCCCGGCCTTCATCAGCCGTCCCGACAGCCAGCCGCCGGCCACGCTACCCAGGTCCGACAACAGATAGATGGCGACCAGCGGCGGGCCGAAGCTGATGAGGTCGAGGCCGTAGCGCTCGCCCAGATAGCCCGGTAGCCAGAAGAGGAAGAACCACCAGATCGGGTCGATGCAGAATTTGCCGATGGCAAAGGCCCAGCATTCGCGCACGGCAATCAGCCGGCGCCAGCCGATCGGCGTGACCGGGTCGGCCGGATCCTGCTGGATATAGGCAAGTTCGGCGGCGCCGACGCGCGGATGCTCCTGCGGCCGGCGATAGAAGATCAGCCAGGCGGCGAGCCAGACGACGCCGAATATGCCGGTCGCGATGAAGGCGAAGCGCCAGCCATATTGGATGGTCAGCCATGGCACCAGCAGCGGCGTGATGATCGCGCCGACATTGGCACCGGCGTTGAACAGGCCGATCGCGAAGGCCCGTTCCTTCTGCGGGAACCATTCGGCCACCGCCTTGATACCCGCGGGGAAATTGCCGGATTCGCCGACGCCCAGGCCAAAGCGGGCGAAGGCGAACTGGGTCACGCTATGCACGCCGCCATGGGCGACATGGGCGATCGTCCAGATGATGATCGCGACGGTATAGCCCAGCCGCGCGCCGATCGCATCGACCAGCCGGCCAAAGCCCAGATAACCGATGGCATAGGCCGCCTGGAACCAGAAGACGATATTGGCATAGTCGGTTTCCGACCAGTGCATCTCGGCCGCCAGCGTGGGCTTCAGCACGCCGATCATCTGCCGGTCGACATAGTTGATCGCGGTGGCGGCGAACAACAGCCCGACGATCACCCAGCGATAGCGCCCGACCCTCTGGGTTGCTCCGGCGACGGCCTCGTTCATTCTCTTCCTCTCCTCTTGCCCTGCGGCCTTGTCAGGCGGCCGCTTGGGGGCGGATGACGCAATGTGCGGTGCCGAGCGGTCCGAAGTCCGCAACCACCGTCTGCCCGACGCGCACTTCATGCACGCCGGTGACGGCGCCTGTCGATATCCATGCGCCCGGTTGCAGCCTTATGCCGCGCGCGGCCAGATTTTCGAGCAGGAAACGCACGGAGCCGATCGGCCCGTCGGGGAAGCTGACCGCGCGGCCGGTGCCGGCGACAACGCCATCGATGCTCAGGCTGATGTCGATCTCGGCAAAGGCCAGATTCTGCCAGTCCGGCACCGCCGCGCCGATCAGCAGGCCGTTATTATTGCCGAAATCCGAAACGGTGACGGCCGGGCCATGCTCGTTGATGCCGGTGAAGGGCGAACTGGCGATCTCCAGCCCGATATGCACGGCGTCGACCAGCGCGGCGGCTTCCTTCAGGGTGAAGCTGGTCTGGGCCGGGTCGGGCGCCTGGCCGATGCGCAGCAGGAATTCCGCCTCCGCCGCGCCAAAGCCCTGGGCAAAGACCAGCCCGGTGGCATCGGGGGTCAGGGCGTGGATGGTCGGGGTGAAGATCGGCCCGGCCAGCCGATCCGCGCCGAAACGCTCGACCAGCGGGGCGGGCACGCGGCCGACCTTCCAGCCGCCGACCGGCGCATTGACCAGCGCCAGTGCCTCCGCCTGGATTGCATAGCCGTCGGCCAGGCTGGGCGGGATCGGGCCGGGATAGTCGGAAAAGCCCGTCGCCTGCTGTCGGGCGGTGACGAAGGCGCGCGCAATGGCGGCAGGGGAAGCGGCGGTCACGATGATCCTCTCGGCTGGTTCTGCCTCTCGGGATGCCTGCAAGAGTAACCGGTGTCAATAGATTTGCCGAGCGACGTATATTGCGCTGGTTGCGGGCCATAAGCGCGCTATAAAAGGGCCATGACAAAGACACCCAGGGACGAGGGCGCCACCGCCAAGCTGACCATCAACGACATTGCCCGCATGGCCGGCGTGTCGAAGAAGACGGTCAGCCGCGTCATCAACAGATCGCCGCTGCTGAACCAGGAAACCCGCGGCAAGGTGGAGGAAATCATCCGCCAGACCGGCTATGTCCCCAATCCGCAGGCACGTGCGCTGGCGCTGGGACGCAATTTCCTGATCGGCCTGATCTACGACAATCCCAATGCCCAGATGGTGCTGAGCATGCAGAAGGGGATATTGGAAGCGCTGCACGGCACTGAGTTCGAACTGGTGGTGCGCCCGGTGGACAGGGGCGCGGCGATGGTGATGGAGGATATCCATAATTTCGTGACGCGCCAGCGCCTGTTCGGCGTTGTGGTGCTGCCGCCGCTCTCCGAAAATGACAGCCTTTCCAAACTGTTCGACGATGCCGGCTGTCGCTATGTGCGCATGGGTTCGGCGCTGCTCGATGACCCTGAACATATGGTCGCCTCCAATGACCGCGACGCGGTGGCCGATGCGGTGCGCTATCTGATCGCGCAGGGGCATCGGCGGATCGGCCTGATCGCCGGGCCGCATGGCTTCCGCTCGGCCAAGGAACGGCGCGAGGGCTTTGAAATGGCGCTGGCGGAAGCCGGCATCAGCCTGCCGCGTAGCCTGGTTGCGGACGGACAATATACTTTTGAATCAGGGGTTTCGGCGTCCGAAAACCTGTTCGACCTGACCTCGCCGCCGACTGCGATCTTTGCCAGCAATGACGAGATGGCGGCCGGCGTTCTCTATGCGGCGCGGCTGCGCGGGATCGAAGTGCCGGAGCAATTGTCGATCATCGGCTTCGACGATACGCCGCTCACCACCCGCGTCTGGCCGCCGTTGACCACGGTGCGCTGGCCGATCGCGGCCATGGGCCGCGCCGCCGCACTCAAGCTGATCGGCACTGCCATCGGCGAGGAGGCGGAGGTCAGCGAGCCGTCGCTGTTCAGTTCGACCCTGATCCGGCGCAGTTCGGTGGCGCCTGCATCGGGCTGATCGATGTCAAGGTTGACACCGGTTTCCGAATTTGCTTCCCAAGGGGCAATTTCGAATAACCGGCGAGGATATCATGTTCGACAAGACCTATTATGCGACCCACCCCGACATGATGGAGTGCGTGTCGAACGAGGAGCTGCGGGATCGCTATCTGATCGGCGGGCTGTTCCGTGATGGCGAATGCGTGCTGAACTACACCCATGCCGAGCGCTTCGTGATCGGCGGCGTGGCGGTAGTCGATGCGCCGGTGAAGCTGCCGGCGCAGACCGAGCCGGCCTCGGCGGCGGGCCATCCCTTCCTGGAGCGGCGCGAACTGGCGATCGTCAATGTCTCGGGCGTGGAAGGCAGTGTGACCGTCGACGGCGAAGTCTTCACGCTCGGCAACAAGGATTGCCTCTATGTGACGATGGGCGCCAAGGACGTGGAGTTCGCCGGCGCCGGCGCGCGTTTCTATCTCGCCTCCTGCCCGGCGCACAAGGCGTTCACCACCCGCAAGCTCGGCATCGCCGACGCCAATGCGCTGGAGCGCGGCAGCCTCGAAGAGTCGAACGAGCGCACCATCTTCCAGCTCGTCATCCCCGGCATCTGCGACAGCGCACAGCTGGTCATGGGCCTGACCGTGCTCAAGCCCGGTTCGGTGTGGAACACCATGCCCCCGCACATCCATGAGCGCCGCAGCGAGATTTATTTCTATTTCGAGCTGGATGGCGATGCCGATCGCGTCTTCCACTATATGGGTGAGGGCGATGCGATGCGTCACATCGTCATGGCCAATGAGGAAGCCGTGATCTCGCCGCCCTGGTCGGTCCATATGGGCTCGGGCACCAAATCCTATGCCTTCATCTGGGCGATGGCCGGCGAGAACCAGGACTATACCGACATGAACGTGCTGGATATCTGCCAGCTGGCCTGACGGTTTTTCGCCCCTTTCGCGCGAGCGGAAGGGGCCAGGGAGTCCTGACATGAGCAATATCTTCGATCTTGGTGGCAAGGTCGCCATCGTCACCGGCGCCAATACCGGCATTGGCCAGGCGATCGCGCTGTCGCTGGCGGCGGCGGGCGCCGACATTGCGGCAGTCGGCCGCACCCCGGCGGAGGAGACCGTCGAGAAGGTTCGCGGGCTCGGCCGCAAGGCGGAGATCGTCTCGGCCGATCTTTCCAGCATCGAACCGGTGCAGCGCGTCGTCGACGAGACGATCGAGAAGCTGGGCGGGCTCGACATCCTCATCAACAATGCCGGCATCATCCGCCGCGCCGACAGCGTCGACTTCACCGAGGAAGACTGGGACGCGGTGATCGACACCAATTTGAAGTCGACCTTCTTCCTCGCGCAGGCGGCCGGGCGGCATATGCTGGCGCAGGGTAGCGGCAAGATCGTCAACATCGCCTCGCTGCTGTCGTTCCAGGGCGGCATCCGGGTGCCGAGCTATACCGCGTCCAAGAGCGGCGTCGCCGGCCTCACCAAGCTGCTGGCGAACGAGTGGGCGGCCAGGGGCGTCAACGTCAACGCGATCGCGCCGGGCTATATCGCCACCAACAACACCGCCGCGCTGCAGGCCGACGAGACCCGCAACCGCCAGATCCAGGAGCGTATCCCGGCCGGCCGCTGGGGCGACCCCAGCGACATTGGCGGCGCCGCCGTGTTCCTGGCCTCGCCGGCCGCCAATTATATCCATGGCCATGTCCTGGCCGTCGATGGCGGCTGGCTGGCCCGCTGATATCCCGTCCTGCGCCGGCCACCGGGCCGGCGCAGGACAACCCCGATCCAAGAGGAGGGCTCAGCCTCCCGTTTCATCACAGGAGGACGGATGCCCGATATCGACCGGCGCACGGCGCTGACTGCCACCGGCCTTGCCGGCCTGGGCCTCGCCCTTCCCGCTGACGCCCTGGCCCAGACGGCCAATAGTCTGGATGCGCGCAAGCCGGGCCTGCCGCTCAAATCCGGGCATCTCCATATGGGGGCCGGCGCCGGGCCGCAGGGGCGGATCGGCATCACCAATCTCTATCTGACCCGCGACGACCGGCCCTGGCTGCCGGTGATGGGCGAGTTTCACTTCACCCGCTTCCCGAGCGAATATTGGGAAGAGGAATTGCTGAAGATGAAGGCGGCCGGCGTCGGCATCGTCGCCTCATACGTGCTGTGGAACCATGTCGAGCTGGCGCCCGGCACACTCGACTGGACCGGCGACCGCGATATCGGGCGTTTCGTGCGGCTCTGCCAGAAACATGGCCTGCTCTTCTTCCTGCGGCCCGGCCCCTGGGGCCATGCCGAGGCGCGCTTTGGCGGCATTCCCGACTGGATCGCCGGCAGCACCCGCACGCGCAGCAACGACCCCGCCTATATGGCGCAGGTCGAGCGTTTCTGGCGCGGGCTGCACGATCAGCTCACGGGGCTGATGTGGAAGGATGGCGGGCCGATCATCGGCATGCAGGTCGAGAATGAATATAATCTGGGTGGCCCCGGCCAGGGCCGGGAACATATCGCCGCGCTGAAGGCGCTGGCGCTGCGGATCGGCTTCGACGTGCCGCTCTATACCGTGACCGGATGGGACCAGACCGTCTATCCCAAGGGCGAGGTGGTGCCGGTGCATGGCGGCTATCCCGACGAGCCCTGGTCGGCGAAGACGGTGAAACTGCCGCCCAAGGAAAATTACCTGTTCCGCTTCGACAGCCGGGTGAGCGGCGACCTGGGCGCGCAGACGCGCGGCGGGCGGCGCGGCGACGCCGACAGCGACATGGAAGACACGCCCTTTCTGGGCGCGGAATATGGCGGCGGCGTGCCGGTCATGTATCGGCGGCGGCCGTTGCTGCAGCCGGCCGACGTGGCGGCGGCGGTGACGACGCAGGTCGGATCGGGCGTCAATCTGCTGGGCTATTATATGTTCCATGGCGGCGCCAACCCGATGGCGAACGGGCGCATGCTGGAGGAAACGCAGCGGTCGAGCGGCTATAATGACTGCCCGGCGATCGCCTATGATTTCCAGGCGCCGATCGGCCAATATGGCGAGGTCAATCCGGTGAGCGCAGCGCTGCGCCCGCTCCATTATTTCCTGGCCGAATATGGCGAGACGCTGGCGCCGATGACGGTGCATGCGCCGGCCGTGCTGCCGGCAGACAAGGATGACCTGAAGACGCTGCGCTGGGCGGTGCGGGCGAAGGGCGACTCCGGCTTCCTGTTCGTCAACAATCATGTCCGCCAATATGGCACGGCGGCGCATCCCGGCACGCAGTTCAATGTGACATTGGCCGGCGGCACGGTTCGCCTACCGAGCCGGCCGGTGACGATCGCGCCGGGCGACAATTTCTTCTGGCCGATCGGCATGGACCTCGACGGGGTGCGGCTCGACTGGGCAACGGCGCAGCCGGTGACGCGCATTGCCGACAGGGACGGGCCGATCCATGTGATGGCGGCCTGCCTGCCCGGCCCGGTAGAGTTGGCCTTTCCGGCGGAGACGAAGGTCGATGCGCCGGCACGCAGCGAAGGCGGGCGGGTGATCGTCCAGGTGCCGCCATCCGCGACGCGGCCGGTGCGGGTGACCGGCGCGGACGGGCGATCGGTGCGGCTGCTGCTGATCGACCGGGAGGCGGCAAAGCGCATCTGGGTCGGCGAGATCGGTGGCGAGCGGCGCGTGGTGCTGAGCGCGGCGGATGCGCTGTTCGGGCCGGACGGGCTGGAACTGCGCCAGCGCGGCGAGGCGCGTTTCGCCTGGCAGATATTGCCCGGCAAGGCGGCGATGATGACGGCGAAGGCGACAGCCATCGCGCCCCTGCCCTTCACCCGGACGCGCGAGGCCGGCACGGCGCCGCCGATCGAGATTGGCGGACCGGCCAAGGCGGCGATGCAGCCGCTGCCCGAGGCGCACAAGGCGGCGGCGGCCTTTAGCTTCACCATTCCGAAGGATGTGTTGGCGAAGGGCGGCGACGCCTTTCTGGAGATCGACTGGCGCGGCGATATCGGCCGGCTGTTCGATGGCCCCGACATGCTGGACGATGCCTATTGGGACGGGCGGGTCTGGCGGATCGGCCTCAAGCGCTTTGCCGCGCGGCTGGGCCGGCCCTGGACGCTGACGGTGATGCCGCTGCGCGCCGATGCACCCATCTATCTGGATGATGCAGCGCGGGCGAAGCTGCCGGCGGGGGAACAGGTCGCGACGCTGGAGGTGCTGCGCATCGTTCCGGAATATCGCATGGAGGTGAAGGCATGACCCGGTTCACGCGTCGCGGCACATTCGGCCTTGCCACCCTGCCCCTGCTGGCCCGGCCGGCGCTGGCCAAGGTGAGCAAGAATGGCGCGCGGCCCGGCGCCTATCTGATCGGCGCTGACATCAGCTGGGTGCCCGAGGATGAGGCGGCGGGGGCGCGCTATTTCGTGGATGGCGAACAGAAGGACCCGATCCTGATCCTGCGCGATGCCGGGTTCAACGCGATCCGGCTGCGCATCTTCGTCGATCCGGCCAAGGGCTATTCGAAGCGGGAGCCGGACAAGGGCTGGGCTGGCCTCGCCCAGACGGTGAAGCTGGGCAAGCGGGTGCGCGATGCCGGCATGGGGCTGGTGCTGAGTTTTCATTATAGCGACACCTGGGCCGACCCGGAGCATCAGGCGGTGCCGGCGGCCTGGGCCGGTTATGACCTGCCGGCGCTGGCCAAGGCGGTCGAGGCGCATACCCATGACACGCTGGTGGCGATGCGCGCGGGCGGCGCGCCGGTCGACATGGCGGTGATCGGCAATGAAACGACCTTCGGCATGTTGTGGCCCCATGGCCGGGTGAAGCTGTCGACGTCGACCGGCAATCCGGTGACCGACGCCAATCATGCCAAGGTCGGCGAAGTTGGCGGGTTCGACGGCTTTGCCGCATTGCTGCGCGCCGGGATTGCCGGTGCGCGCCGGGCCGAGCCGGGGGTGGCGATCCAGGTGCATAATCATCTGGGCCGGCACTGGCCGATCGTGCGCGAATGGACCGATGCGCTGATCGCCCGGCAGGTGGATTTCGATGTGGTCGGCTTTTCCTGCTACCAGCAGCGGGCGCAGGGCGACTGGGCCACGACCTTCAGCGAATATGTGAAGCGCTATCCCGACAAGGGGCTGCTGGTCGCCGAATATTCGAGCCGCAAGCGCTATATCAACGATCTGGTCCACGCCCTGCCCGGCAAGCATGGCTGGGGCACGTTCATCTGGGAGCCGATCCGGCATCAGGAAGCGATTTTCGATCAGGACGGGCATAATGCCGGCGAAGGCGCCAAGCCCGACCTGATCAGCCAGGGGCTGA
Organism: Sphingobium sp. L-44; assembly: GCF_056859495.1. NCBI lineage: Bacteria > Pseudomonadati > Pseudomonadota > Alphaproteobacteria > Sphingomonadales > Sphingobiaceae > Sphingobium > Sphingobium sp. L-44. The sequence goes on from NZ_JBSXOQ010000074.1 coordinate 36,598, forward strand.
ACGGGGCGGAGGCGCCGGGCGGGCTGGCATCGCAGCAGCCGGTTGCCCCCAAGCCCGAACCGACCGGGCCGATGGGCCATGGCGGCGACTATGTCGCCAATGAGCTGATCACACTCTACCCGCAAATGGCCAAGGATTATCGTTGATGAGACGGCGCGACTTCACATTGGGGCTGGGCGCATTGGCGCTGGCGGGGTGCGCCACCCGGTCGGCGGCGCGCGCCGATGACCTGCTGGTCTTTGCCTATTTCACCACCGGCAAGGGCGAGGCCGACGGCCTCAAACTGGCGGTGAGCGAGGATGGCTTTGCCTTTCGCACGCTGGCGGGCGGGCGCAGCCTGCTGGTGCCGCAGGTGGGCGAGAAGAAGCTGATGCGCGACCCCTATCTGTTCGCGGACAAGGGCGTCTATCATCTGCTGTGGACCACCGCCTGGGAAGGGGTGACGATCGGCCATGCGACCAGCCGCGATCTGGTCCACTGGTCGCCGCAGCGCGCCATCCCGGTGATGCAGGACGTGCCCGGCACCCGCAATTGCTGGGCGCCCGAGGCGGTGCGCGATCCGGCGACCGGGCGGCATATCCTGTTCTGGTCGAGCACCGTGACCGGACGCTTCACCGAGACGGCGGGGACATCGGAATCGGGCTATAACCATCGCCTCTGGTCGGTCAGCACCAGTGATTTCGAGACGTTCAGCACGCCCGCGCCGCTCTATGATCCCGGCTTCAGCGTGATCGACGGGACGTTCGCGCAGGCGCCGGGCGGCGGCCTCTATCTGATCGTCAAGGACGAGACGGTGCAGCCACCGCACAAATGGCTGCAGGTGGCGAAGGCGGACAGCCCGACCGGGCCGTTCGGCCCCCTGTCACCGCCCTTCTCACCTGGCTGGGTCGAGGGGCCGATGAGCGCGCAGGTCGGCGATGCGCTGCTCTGCTATTATGACGTCTACAAGGAGGGTCGCTGGGGCGCGGCGATGACCCGCGACATGGTGACGTGGACCGACGTCAGCGCGCGCCTGACCATGCCGGCCGGCGCGCGCCACGGATCATTGCTGCGGGTTCCCCGCGCTCTGGTCGACCGCATCGTCTGAGGTCCAGCCGCCGCCCAGCGCCAGGAAGATGGCGATCTGGTCCTGCACCAGCTGGACGCGGGCGGCCGCGGCCGAGGATTCGGCGCTGGCGAGGCTGCGCTGGGTATCGAGCAGGTCGAGGAAATCGCTGCGGCCGAAGCGGAACAGCTTGTTCGCCTGCCCCGCCGAGACATTGGCGCTGTCGCGGGCGCGATCGAGCGCAGCGGCCTTTTCCGCATCGCGGCGATAGGTTTCGAGCGCGGTTTCGGTCTGGCGCAGCGCTTCCAGCACGCTGCCGTCGAAGCTGGCGAGATCGGCCTGCACCTGGGCATCGGCCTGGGCGATGCGGGCGCGGACCACCGGGCGGTTGGGGAAGGTCCAGCTGATGAGCGGGCCGAGGCTGAAGCCGAAGGCGGAACCGGAGCCGAAATCCTTGAGCGGGCCGGACAGGCCGACCGAGCCACCGATGCTGACCTGCGGATAGAGATCGGCCATGGCAACGCCCAAAGTCGCGGTGTCGGAGGCGATCATGCGTTCGGCCTGGCGGATGTCGGGGCGGCGGCGGATCAGCTCGGTGCCATCGCCCACCGGCAGCGGCGCGCCGAGCGACGGCAGGGTGGCGCAGCCTTCCACATCCCTGGGGTAATCGGCGGGCGGACGGCCGAGCAGGGTGGCGAGCAGATAGAGGCCGCTCTGGCGCTGGGCTTCATAGACCGGCAGCGTCGCCTCGCTCTGGTCCACCGCCGCCTGGGCGCGGCTGACGTCGAAGGCGGTACCGCGACCGCCCTTGAACAGGCGCTGGGTGGCGTTGAGCGTATCGCGCTGGAGCGAGACGACCCGGCGATTGACGCCGAGCGCATAATTGGCGGCGCAAACCTGGGCATAGGCCTTGGCCGTGGCGGCGGCGACGCTGACGCGGACATAGTCGCGCGCGGCGGTCACCGCCTCGACATTGGCGCCGCTCGATTCGATCGCGCGGCGGATGCGACCGTTGAGGTCGAGCGGATAGGAGGCGCTGAGGCCGAAATCATAGCTGACCGAGCCGGGCAGATGCTGGGTCACGCCCGAGGGCCGCGCCAGCGTTTCGCCGCCGCTGATCGTGGTGCTGATCTGGCGCCCCGCCTCGGTCTCGCGCAGCACAGCCTGTGCCGCCGTCAGATTGGCATCGGCGACGCGCAGGTCGGTATTGGCGGTCAGCGCCTCGGCAATCAGCGCGTCGAGCCGGGGGTCATTATAGAGTTTCCACCAATGGTCGGGCAGTTCCGCATTGCTGAAGCCCGCGCCCTGCGCCGACTGGAAGGCGCCCTGCGCGCCCGGTGCGGTCGCGGCCGAATGTTCGGGCGGATGATAGTCCGGTCCGGCGGTGGCACAGGCGCTGAGGGCCAGGGCCACCAAGGATGTGGCGATACCCTTACGCATGACGGCAGCTTCCCGGCTTGGCATCCTTCTTCGCCGGTTCGACCGTCACCGTGGCGGTGCGGCCCGAGATCAGCGTGATATTGGCCGGGACATTGGTGAGCTTCACCCGGACCGGGATGCGCTGGGCGAGGCGGACCCAGGAGAAGGTCGGCTCGACCGTGGGCAGGAGATTGCCGGAATCGCTGCGGGTCGAGTCATTGATGCCATAGGCGATGCTTTCGACCTTGCCGTGCAGATCCTGCTTCTCGCCCATCAGGCGGACGGTGACCGGCGCGCCGATGCAGACCAGAGGCAGCTTGGTTTCCTCGAAATAGCCCTCGACCCGCAGGCTGTCGCTGTCGATCAACGCCATCGCCTGGGTGCCGGCGCCCAGATAGTCGCCGGGATGCAGATCGAGATTGGTGACGACGCCGTTGACCGAGGCGCGGACCTGGGTGCGCTTGAGGTTCAAGGCGGCGGCGTCGCGCGCGCTGCGTGCCTCGGCCAGCGCGGCCTGCGCGGTGGCGACGCGGGCGACATTCTGTTCATGGCTTTCCTTGGCGACGAGATCGCCCAGCGCCAGATCGCGGGTCGCCTCTCGCCGGGCCTGGCCGAGCGTCGCCTGGGCGCTGGCGATCTGCGCTTCCGCCTGTTCCAGCGCCAGCGCATAGCGCGGCGTGTCGATGACGAAGAGCAGGTCGCCCGCCTTCACCTGCTGATTGTCGCGCACCGCGACCGAGGTGACGAGGCCGCCGATATCGGGGGTCACGCGCACCACGTCGGCGCGGACACGACCGTCGCGGGTCCAGGGGCTGCGCTCATAATGGTTCCACATCCACACCGCGACGATGACGGCGAGGATGACGATGATGATGGTGGCGGCGCTGCGGATCAGCGTCCCGGTCAGGCGGTTCATAGGCGGATTCCCAGCATCGGAACGAGAATGGACAGGCCCCCGAGCGTCAGCACGAACAGGCTGAGGTCGACGAGTGCCCGATAGGCAAGAAAGCGGTAGAGGCCGAACGCCGCGATCAGGCGGGTGAGGCCATAGGTGAGGATGAGCGCGGCCAGCGCCAGCGCCAGCAGCGTGGGGAAGAAGACCCCGTCGATGGACAATTCGCCGGTCATGCGGGAACTCCGGTCAGGGGGGGCTTTGGGGTCAGGGGGGGCATGCGATAGCCGGCGCTGTCGGCAAAGAGATTACGGCGCAGGCTGACCAGCGCCAGGATCGCATCGCGGCGGACCGAGGGCGCGGGATTGGCGGCAAGGTCGCCGATGGCGCTGTCGATGTCATCGAGCAGGGCGGGATCGGCGGATGCCGGTGCATCGGGATCGAGCCGGCGATAATGGTCGGCCACGCCGCCCAGCACCCGGCCGAGCGGGGCGCCTTCGTCAAAGGGAAGATCGACGCGGAGCTGGCGCAATTCGCCGATGGCGACACCGGTGCGCAGGTCGCGCAGCGCGTCATAGAGCGGCTTGCCGCTGTCGGTGCGAATGGCGGCGAGGCGCGGGGCGAGCAGCGCGATGCGATCGAGCATGCGGTTGATCCAGCCGCGCACATCGGGCTGGGTCATGAGGTTGGCGCGAGTGGCGATATCCGCCCAGCCGGCGCGCACGGTGCGGCGCACGGCGCGTTCCACCCCGGCCGATTGCAGCAGGCCGGCCATGATGATGGCGAACCAGATGCCGACCAGCTGTGCCACCGAGCCGTTCACATAGGAGGCGAAGGCGCTGACATAGGCACTGGAGAGCAGCACCGGACTGCCGAGGCCGAGCAGCGTCGGCAGCGCAATGCCCATCCAGCGCGGCGAGGCCATCATTGCGCCCAGTATCAGCAGCGGCGGCGCATAGGCCAAAGCGAGCATGGCGAAGCCGTCGAGCCGGGGCATGATGGCATAGCCATAAAGCGCGCCGAGGAAGGTGGCGATGATCGTGCCGATCATGAAACCCTTGAGCGGGGCGAGCGGATTGTCCGACGCCGAGAAGAGGGCAAGGAAAACGCCGGCCAGCATCACCGCGCTGCCGCCGTCGTGCCAGCCGCTGCCGATCCACAAGGCACAGCCGATCGTCACCGTCATGAAAGCGGCGAAGGCGCCGCGCGCGGCACCGGCATAATCGCGATGCAGTTCGCGGTTGCGGCGCCCCTCCAGCAGTTCGGCGACGCGCGGCGTCACCGGGCTGCGGCTGTGGGTCAGCATCTGGTCGAACAGGTCGCGGCAATCGCGATGGACCGCGATCAGCGTGCCGAGGCGGGAATAGAGGCTGAGCCGCATCATGCCGGCCCAGTCCATATCGCTGTCGGCTGCCGGTTCGAGCGCGGCGCAGCGGTCGATCAGCGCCTGGGCGCCGGCGGCGCGGGTGGCGCTGTCGGTGCCGGGATGATCGAGCCAGTCGCGCGCATCGGCGATCAGCTGTTCGACCTGGGCCGGGACGATGCCGCCATTGGCCTGTTTCAGCATGGCCAGCCGATCCTCCACCGCGGCGCCGAGCGGCAGCAGCAGAGAGAGCTGGTCCTGCATCGCGCGCACGGTGCGGACGCGCGGCGCGAGGCGGCTGATGTCGAAGGGCAGATGGATCGACATCTGGTGCAGTTCGGTGACGTCCTGCGCCAGGCGGCGGCGTTCGGCATCGAGACCGGGCACCGGTTCGGTCGCGATCGCGTCGCGCGACCAGCGTTCGGCATCGCGCAGCATGGCTTCGACACGGGCGAACAGATTGCCGGTGATCGAGCCGGGCAGGACGACGCCATGGACGATGCTGCCACAGGCGATGCCGATCCAGATTTCCTGCACGCGCAGGGTGGCGACGGTGAAGATGGTCTGGGGCGAGTCGACGTCGGGGAAGACGATCAGGCAGGCGCTGTAGCCGGCCAGCACGAACATGTAGGAGCGCGGCGTGCGATCGAGCAGCGAGACGAAGACGCAGAGCGCCAGCCAGGCAGCCATGGCAAGGGTCAGAAGTTCGGGCGAATTGACCAGGGGCGGGACGATCGCGACCGAGAAGGCGGCGCCGACGATGGTGCCGATGGCGCGGAAGATCGCCTTGGAAATCACCGCGCCGGCGAGCGGCTGGGCAACGATATAGGAGGTGAGGAAGGCCCAATAGGGGCGTTCCAGGCCAATGCTGAGCGCGACATAAAGGGCCAGCATCGCCGCCAGGAAACATTTGAGCGAGAATAGCGCGGCGGGAACGCCGAGGCGCTCGCTCCAGGCTGACAAAGCGGCCTTTTTCATGACTGGCCCCGGCGCTCCCCGATACGGCGTCGCAGCAGTTCTAACAGATTGACCGCCGTCTCGATATCCGCCTCTGGCACACCATCGAGCAGGTCGTTGCGCATGTTGCTGAGCCGCGTTTCGATGCGGCCGACAAGGTCGCGACCGGAGGTGGTGAGCGACAGGCAGTTGGACCGGCGATCCTCCGGATTGGGGGTGCGCTCGATCAGGGCAGCGGCCTGTAGATGGTCGAGGGTGCGAACCAGCGAAGGCTGGGTGATGCCCAGCACGTCGGCCAGTTCGATCTGGCGCACGTCGGCGCCCAGCCGGTCGAGATAGAGAAGGCACCAGCCGGCGGAATTGGAGACACCAAATTCGGCCAGGGTGGAATCGGCAAGCTGGCGCCAGAGGCGCGCAATCTGCGGCATATTATGCGCCAGGGCGCGCTGAAGTTCGGTCCGATTCACGAACGCTTAGATAGCTAACTAATTTTATAGTGCAACGGGCCGGCCATGAATTTTTGGTAATGTCGGCTGCGGCCCGGCGTGAACCGGGCCGCAGCCGATCGGGATTATGCGCGACGCGTGCCGGTGAAGGGCGCAGCACCAAAGGCGCCGAGCTGCATCGTGCCGGTCAGGCTTTCGCCGGTGATTTCGGCTTCGCATTCCAGCGTCATCGGCATGGGGATGGTCATTTCCATCTTCCAGGTCAGCTTGTTGCCGGCGACCACGCCATCCTTGACGTCGAGCGAGCCCATCATGCCGGCAAAGGTGCCGTTGAAACGGTCGCCCGTGCTGATCACGGTGAACACGCCGGTCTGTTCGCCCAGCGGGGTCTTAGCCACGCAATCATAGGCACCATCCACTGCAGCCATCTCACTTCTCCTTTACGTTAGCGTCAATCAGCCAATGTGCCCATTTCCACCGGCAGGCCGACCGCGTCAAGCTGGGGCTTCACCAATTTCGCATCGCCGACCACGACCCAGATCAGCCGATCGGGGTTGATCGCCTCGCGCGCGGCCTGATCCATCTGCGCCGCGGTGATGGCGCGATAGGTTGCCGGCAGGGTGGCGTAATAATCGTCAGGCCGGCCGAGCAGATTGTTGCGCATCATCGCCGAGAGCAGGTCGGACGAGGTTTCGAAGCTGCCGGGCAGCGACAGGATCTGGCCGTTGATGGTCTGGTCGCGCTCCGCCTGAGTCGTGCCCTTGCTGGTCAGGAAATCCTTGATGTCCTGGCGCGCGGCGATGATCGATTCGCCGGTCTTGTCGGTCTGGACCGGGGCGTAGACCAGCAGCGGGATGGTTTCCTTGACGCCGGGCATGCCGGTGCCCGCGCCATAGGCCCAGCCCTTCGCTTCGCGCAGGTCCATGGTCAGGCGCGAGGTGGTGCTGCCGCCCAGCACCTCGTTCGCGGTGATGAGGGTGACCGGATTGTCGGTGCCCGACTTGTTGGTGAGCTGGCCGGCGAGGATCATCGACTGCGGGCTTTGCGGCTTGTCGATGAGGACGATGCGCGACGGGCGCATCATGCGGTCCATGCGGAACAGCTTGGCGCCCTTGGCAATGGCCGGCGCCTTCCAGTCGCCGAAGCGCTTTTCGAGCAGCGGCAGCAGTTCAGCGAGCGTCGTGTCGCCGGTGGCGAAGATGGTCGCATTGTCCGGGCGCATCCATGTGTCATGGAAGGCGACCAGATCGGCGCGCGTCACCGCTTTCACCCCGCTTTCGGTGCCCGAACCGGTGAAGGGAATGCCATAGGGATGGGCCTGGCCATAGAGCATCGGCGGCAGCATGCGCTGGGCGATGGCCATGGGCTGGGTCTTTTCCGCGGCGATGCGGGTCAGCATCTGGCTGCGCAACCGCTCCACTTCCTTGGGATCGAAGGCGGGATTGCGGATGATGTCGGCCAGCAGGCCGAGCGAGGCGTCGAGATTGGGCTTGAGCGCATAGAGGCCGACATTGGTGGCGTCCATGCTGTTGGCCGCGCTGATGCCGGCGCCCAGACGTTCCTGCTCCTCGGAAATCTGCACCGAGTTGCGGCTGGTGGTGCCTTCGTCGAGCAGGGCGGTGGTGAGCGCGGCGGTGCCGAGCTTCTGCCGGTTGTCGGCGGCATTGCCCGCGTCGAAGGCGACCGAGACCTTCACCACCGGCACGGTGGCGCGGCGCGAGAAGACGACCGACATGCCGTTGGAGAGCTTCGCGCGCTCGACCGGCGGGAAGACCAGATCCTTGACCGGCTCGATCGGCGGCTCGGCGACCTTGGTCGGCGGCGGCGGCGTGCCGGCCTTGGGCGCGGGGCGATTGGGATCGCGGAAATGGGCGGGATGCATGGTCGCGCTGCCCGAGGGCGCATTGCCGGCGAGCGCATTATCCTCGGCCGAGCGTTCGCCCGGCGACACGGTCAGGCGGAAGACCGGACGGCCCAGCCATTTGCGCGCGGCGGCCGAGACGCTGGCGGGCGTCGCGGCGGCATAGATGGCGAGATCCTTCTTATATTTGCCCGGATCGTCGGAATAGACCGCGCCTTCGGCTAGGGTCACCGCCTTGCCCGAGAAGCCGCCGACCTTTTCGAGGCCGCCGATCGTGCCGGAGAGCTGCTGGGTCGCGGCGCGCAGCACCTCGTCCGCGCTGGGGCCCTTGGCAAGATAGTCGGCGAGCAGCGCGTCGAGCCGCTTGCCCACGGCGACCGGATCCTGGCCCGGCTTCACGTCGACGGTGATCTCGACCATCGACAGCTTCTCGAACGGCTGGATGCTGGCCTTGACCGCGACCGCCACCTTCTCGTCGCGGACCAGGATATTGTCGAGGCGCGAGGAGCCGAGGCCGCCGAACACCGAGAGGGCAAGGTCAAGCTGCTGCAAATCGGGCGAATTGACGCCGGGGACGATCCAGTTGCGGTAGAGGCGGGTGGCAGCGACATTGTCGTGCATCACCTTTTCCACATCCTTGTCGAGCGTCGGCACGGTCGCGTCGACATCCTGCGGCGCGGGGCCGGAGGCAATGTTGCCGAACCATTTTTCGACCTTCGCCTTGGCGGTCGGCACATCGATGTCGCCGGCCAGCACCAGCGTGGCGTTGTTCGGGCCATAGTGGGTCTTGAACCAGCTCTGGACGTCGGCGAGGCTGGCCGCGTTCAGATCCGCCATCGAGCCGATGGTCGAGTGGCGATAGGGATGGCCTTCGGGCAGCATGCCGGCGAGCTGGGCATATTCCACCAGGCCATAGGGCTCATTCTCGCCCATGCGCTTTTCATTCTGGACGACGCCGCGCTGGGCATCCAGCTTGGTCTGGGTCACGGCGCCGAGCAGATGGCCCATGCGGTCGGATTCCAGGAACAGCGCGCGATCGAGCGCGCCGGTCGGCACCGTTTCGAAATAATTGGTGCGGTCGAACCAGGTCGTGCCGTTCCAGTCGGTCGCGCCGATATCTTCCAGACGGCCGAAGAAGGGACCGTCGGCATTTTCCGAGCCATAGAACATCAGATGTTCGAACAGATGGGCAAAGCCGGTCTTGCCGGCGGGCTCGAAGCGCGAACCGACATGGTACCAGACCGACACGGCGACGATCGGCGCCTTGCGATCGGTATGGACGATGACCCGCAGACCGTTCGCCAGGCGAAATTCCTGATAGGGGATGTCCACCGCCGAAACGAGGCTGGAGAGCGGCGCGGGCGCGGCGGCGGCAGCGGCCGGGGCGGCCCGCGCGGCGGAGCCAAGCGGCGCGAACGCAAGCGCGGACAGGCCGAGCATCAGGGGAAGCCGGCGGGACATGCGGGTAAGGATCATGAAGACCTCTAGGACAGGAGGGCAGTCGATGCGGCCGGGACGGACCCCGCCGCGATGGCGCGCAGCATAGCGGGGCGTGATAGCGGCGCAATACGCATGATATCGACAAGCGGAGGCTGGACAGCGACGGGGCGCAGCGGCAAGTCTGCACGCCATCATCCATAGAGACGGAAAGTCCCCGATCCCATGAAACGCCTGGCCCTGCTGGCCGCCACCGCCGCCCTTGTGCTGCCCGCCACCTTGCCCGCCCAGACCACTGCCCCAGCGGCATCGGACACCCCGACCTTTTCGGCCGCCGCGGTGCGCGCCCATGTCGAATTCCTGGCCGACGACCTGCTGAAGGGGCGCGACACCGGCAGCGAAGGGCATGAAATCGCTGCCCGCTATGTCGCCAGCCAGTTCGATGGCCTCGGCCTCAAGCCCGCCGGCGACAATGGAAGCTGGCTGCAGCGCATCGGCTTCCAGAAGACCGAGCGCGCCAAGACGCCGGGCACGCTGACCGTCACCGGTCCGGCCGGCGCCAAAAGCTTCACCCATGCCGGCGATGTCCTCATCGGCATGAACGCCGCCGAGCCCAAGCTGGACGTGTCGGCGCCGCTGGTGTTCGTGGGCTATGGCCTGGAGAATGCGCGGCTCGGCCTCAACGACTATGCCGGGCTGGACGTGAAGGGGAAGATCGTCGTCACCCTGCGCGGCTATCCCAAGGGGCTGCCGAGCGAGGAAGGCGCGCATCTGTCCGCCACCAAGGGCAAGATCGCCGAGGCGCATGGCGCGATCGGCATGCTCTCGATCGGCACCCTCCAGTCGATGAAGGCCCGCCCCTGGAACCGCATGGTCCAGTTCGCCGATGAGCCCGACTTCACCTGGGTCTCGCCCGAGGGCGTGCCGTTCGACGCCGCCCCCGGCATCCGGGTCGGCGCCAGCCTGGACGATGCCGCGGCGCAGGCGGTGTTCACCGGCGCACCGACCAGCATCGCCGCGATCCGCAAGCAAGCCGACAAGGCCGGCGGCAAGCCCAAGGGCTTTGCGCTCAAGTCGACTGCCCAGATCCAGGTCGAAAGCGTCAGCGAGCGGGTGACCAGCCCCAATGTCGTCGCCATCCTGCCCGGCAGCGACCCCAAGCTGAAAGACGAATATGTCGTCCTGTCGGCGCATCTCGACCATATCGGCATCAGCCCGGCAAAGCCCGGCGACAAGCCCGACACCGACCGCATCAACAATGGCGCGCTGGACAATGGCGCCGGCATCGCGACCATGCTGGAAGTGGCGCGTGCCATGGCCCAGTCGCCCAACAAGCCGCGCCGCTCGATCGTCTTCCTGGCCTCCACCGGCGAGGAGAAGGGGTTGCTGGGCGCGGACTATTATGCCCGCCATCCCACCGTGCCGGGCAAGCAGATCGTCGGCAATGTCGACCTGGACATGCCGCTGCTGCTCTATCCCTTCACCGATGTGATCGCGTTCGGCGCCGACCATTCGACGCTGGGGCCGATCGTCGCCAAGGCGGTTGCGCCGATGGGGATCAAGCTGGCCGCCGACCCGATGCCGCAGGAAACCATTTTCGTGCGGTCGGACCATTATATGTTCGTGAAACAGGGCGTGCCCGCCGTCTTCCTGGCGACCGGCTATGCCAATGGCGGCGAGAAGGCATGGGGCGAATTTCTGAGCGGCGCCTATCACCATCCCGGTGACGACATGACGCAGAAGATCGATTGGGATGCGGGCGCCCGCTTTGCCGAGGCCAATTACCGCATTGCCCGGGTTATGACCGATAGCGACACCCCGCCGCAATGGTATAAGGCGGACTTCTTCGGCGACCTGTTCGCACCGGAAGCGGCCAAGGCACCCAAGCAGTGAGATAAATAGGCAAGGGGCGCGGATTTTTTGCCCGCGCCCCTTGTGTGTCATTTTTGCAACATTACATCGCCAGCAATGCCTTGAAGGGGATGCTAATGAACCTCGAAAAATTCACCGACCGCGCCAAGGGTTTCCTCCAGTCGGCGCAGACCGTTGCGATCCGCATGAACCATCAGCGGATCAGCCCCGAACATCTGTTGAAGGCGCTGCTGGAAGATGAGCAGGGCATGGCGTCCGGCCTGATCAAGGCGGCGGGCGGCGATGCCGCGACCGCGCTGCGCGAGACCGATGCCGCGCTGGCCAGGGTGCCGGCCGTGTCGGGCAGCGGCGCGCAGCAGACGCCGGGCCTGGACAATGATGCCGTGCGCATACTCGATTCCGCCGAGCAGGTGGCGCAGAAGGCGGGCGACAGCTTCGTCACCGTCGAACGGCTGCTGCTGGCGCTGACGCTGGCGACGACCACGGCGGCGGGCAAGGCTTTGGCGACCGCCGGCGTGCGCGCCGAGGCGCTGAACGGCGCGATCAACCAGCTGCGCGGTGGCCGCACCGCCGATACTGCGGGCGCGGAAGACCGTTATGATGCGCTCAAGAAATTCGCCCGCGACCTGACCGAGGCGGCCAAGGCCGGCAAGCTCGATCCGGTGATCGGCCGCGACGAGGAAATTCGCCGCACCATCCAGATCCTGGCGCGCCGCACCAAGAACAACCCCGTGCTGATCGGCGAGCCGGGCGTCGGCAAGACCGCGATCGCCGAAGGGCTGGCGCTGCGCATCGCCCATGGCGACGTGCCCGATACGCTGAAGGACCGCACCTTGATGGCGCTCGACATGGGCAGCCTGATCGCCGGCGCCAAATATCGCGGCGAATTCGAGGAGCGGCTGAAGGGCGTGCTCGACGAAGTGAAGGGGGCCGAGGGCAACATCATCCTGTTCATCGACGAGATGCATACGCTGATCGGCGCCGGCAAATCCGAAGGCGCGATGGATGCCGGCAACCTGCTGAAGCCGGCGCTGGCACGCGGCGAGCTGCATTGCATCGGCGCCACCACGCTCGACGAATATCGCAAATATGTCGAGAAGGACCCGGCTTTGCAGCGGCGGTTCCAGCCGGTGTTCGTCGGCGAGCCGACGGTCGAGGACACGATTTCGATCCTGCGCGGCATCAAGGACAAATATGAGGCGCATCATGGCGTGCGCATCGCCGACGGCGCGATCGTGGCGGCGGCGACCCTGTCCAACCGCTATATCACCGACCGTTTCCTGCCCGACAAGGCGATCGACCTGATGGACGAGGCCGCGAGCCGCATCCGCATGGAGGTGGAGAGCAAGCCCGAGGAAATCGAGAATCTCGACCGCCGGATCATGCAGCTGCAGATCGAGCGCGAGGCGCTGAAGAAGGAAAGCGACCAGGCGTCGAAGGACCGGCTGGCCAATCTGGAGACCGACCTCGCCAATCTGGAGCAGCAGTCGGCCGAGCTGACCACGCGCTGGCAGGCGGAGAAGGACAAGATCGCGAGCGAAGCCAAGCTGAAGGAACAGCTCGACGCGGCGCGCCTCCAGCTGGAGCAGGCCCAGCGCAGCGGCGACTATGGCAAGGCCGGCGAGCTGCAATATGGCACCATCCCGCAGCTGGAAAAGCAGCTGGCCGAGGCCCAGGGCGCGTCCAAGGGCGCGATGCTGCGCGAGGAAGTGACGGCCGAGGATATTGCCAGCGTCGTGTCGCGCTGGACCGGTATTCCGGTCGACCGGATGATGGAAGGCGAGCGCGAAAAGCTGCTGGCGATGGAAGCCGAACTGGGCAAGCGGGTGATCGGCCAGGCCGATGCCGTGCGCGCGGTGGCGACCGCCGTGCGCCGCAGCCGGGCGGGTCTGCAGGATCCGAACCGGCCGCTCGGCAGCTTCCTGTTCCTTGGCCCCACGGGCGTCGGCAAGACCGAGCTGACCAAGGCGCTGGCCGGATTCCTGTTCGACGACGAGAGCGCGATGGTGCGCATCGACATGAGCGAGTTCATGGAGAAGCACAGCGTCGCCCGGCTGATCGGCGCGCCTCCGGGCTATGTCGGCTATGAGGAAGGTGGCGTGCTGACCGAGGCGGTGCGGCGCCGGCCCTATCAGGTCGTGCTGTTCGACGAGGTCGAGAAGGCGCATGGCGACGTGTTCAACGTGCTGCTGCAGGTGCTGGACGATGGCCGCCTGACCGATGGCCAGGGCCGCACCGTCGACTTCACCAACACGATCATCGTGCTGACGTCGAACCTGGGCAGCCAATATATCGCCGCCCAGCCCGACGACGAGCCGGTCGAGAAGGTCGAGGACCAGGTGATGGAGATGGTACGCAGCCATTTCCGCCCCGAATTCCTCAACCGCCTGGACGAGATCATCCTGTTCCACCGTTTGGGGGCCGGCCATATGGCGCCGATCGTCGATATCCAGGTGGCGCGGGTGCAGAAGCTGCTGAAGGATCGCAAGGTGGTGCTGAACCTGACCGATGGCGCGCGCGCCTGGCTGGGCCGGGTCGGCTATGATCCGGTCTATGGCGCGCGGCCATTGAAGCGGGCGGTGCAGCGTTACCTGCAGGATCCGCTGGCCGACCTGATCCTGCGCGGCGAGGTGCCGGACGGATCGACGGTGACGGTGGAAGATGGCGACGGCGCACTGAAGCTCAGCGTCGCATGACGACAAAGGTGGCGGATTTCGCGCTGGCCGATGGGATCGACATCGACCGGCTGCGATCCGACTATCAACGCGACGGGCATGTCCGCATCGGTCCCTTCCTGACCGATGCGGCGGCCCGCGCGCTGGCCACGCATCTGGACGCGCGCGAGGATTGGCGGATCGTCCTCAATTCGGACGAGAAACTGTTCGAGATCGATCGCCCAACGGCGCAGTCGATGACGCCGCAGCAATGGGGCGCCCTGAACCAGGCGGTGCATGAAGCGGCACGCCATGGCTTCCAGTTCCGCTATGGCAGCATTCGCGTGCCCGACGAGGAGCAGGCGCGCCGGCAGTCGCCGCATCTGCTCGACGCCTTCGTTCGCTTCATGGCCGGGCCGGAGGTGCTGGCGCTGGTCCGGGCGATCACGGGCGGCGAGGCGATCGGCTTCGCCGACGGTCAGGCGACCCGCTATGTCAGCGGCGATTTCCTGACCGGCCATGATGATGGAGTAGCCGGCAAGAACCGACACGCCGCCTATGTCTTCGGCCTGACCGAGGGATGGCGGACCGAATGGGGCGGCTTGCTGATGTTCCATGGTGCCGATGGCGGCTTTTCCGGCCGGGTTCCGGCGTTCAACAGGCTCGATCTGTTCCGCGTGCCGCAATTGCATAGCGTCAGCTATGTCGCGCCTTCCGCTGGCGCAGCCCGGACGTCGGTGACCGGCTGGTTCCGGTCGGCGATGGGGTGAAGACGGCGACGGCGCACGGAGACCCAGTGTCGGCTAAGTCAGGCGCGCCGCGCGCCAGTTGGTCCTGAAAGGAGGGCGGCCCCGCAAGGGAGGGCCGCCCTTTTATATTATCTGGCTTAGAAGCTTGCCTTCGCGCCGATGCGGAAGGAGCGGCCCAGGATCGCCGACTCGCCAACCACCGGGTTGTAGAGATAGGCCCCATAGGTGGTCGCATCGATCGGCGGCTTGTTGTTGAAGACGTTCATGACATTGGCATAAAGCTCGAACTGGTCGTTGACCTTGATCGTGCCCGTCATGTCGACGCTGATGAACGACTTCACACGGCAGCCCTGATAGGCGTCACCATTATAGTTGGTCGGCACCAGGCTGCAGTCGCCGGCGGTACCGCCCTGATCCTCGGCCGAATAATTATAGCCATCGGTATAATAAGCGGTGGCGCTGATCGAACCCCGGCCGAAGTCCAGCGTATTTTGCCAGCTGCCACGCCACTGCTGCGTGCCCGAACCGGCCGTCAGGTTGAAGTTGCCGAGCGTGTCGACATAATGTTCAACCGTCCCGTCGGGATATTCGGTGTTCAGCTTGATGACATAGGTCGCATCGATCGAGGTCGAGAAGGTGATGTTGTCGCTCAGGCGGAACTTGCCCATCGCGTTGAAATCGATACCCGACGTCTTGATCGTGTTGGCGTTGATGAAGCTACCCTGCACGAAGGCGATGCGGCGCTGCGAACCGGTATGTTCCTGATCGACTTCATCCGGGATCACCGTCACGCCATCATAGGAGGTTTCCCCGGTGGCGTAATAGTTGGCGATCGCGTTCGAGAAGTTCACCGAGGTGATCGCGCCGGTCTTCTTGATATTATAATAGTCGACGCTGAACGACACATTGTTGAGCGGCTGGAAGGTCGCACCAAGCGTGATGTTGCGCGACTTTTCCGCCTTCAGGTCCGGATTGCCCACCGTCGTCTGACCGATCGAATAGTTGGTCAGATAGGTGTTGGGACCGGTGCCAGCCGCGTTCAGATGCTGGTCGATGAATTCCTGCGGCATCGAACCGATCGACTGGGTGACATAGCCGGTGGTCGGCAGAGCGCCCATTTCCGCGAAGCTGGGGATACGGAAGCCCTTCGAGAAGGTGCCACGGAACATCAGTTCGCGGATCGGCTTGAACTTCGCGCCGAACTTGGGCGAGAAATTCTCCTGCCCGGTCGAATAGCGATCATAGCGTCCCGCCGCAGTCAGTTCGAGCTGCTCGACGATCGGTGCGCTCAGTTCGAAATAGGCGGATTCGACGTCGCGATGGCCCTTGGCGCCGAAGGCGTTCAGGCGGAAATAGCGCTCGGTCTGACCGTCATAGTCGGGGTTGCCGCTGGGATTGTTGAGCGATTCATAGCGGGCGGCGACGCCAACCGCGACCTGCAGCGGACCACCCGGCAGGTCGAACACTTCCTTCGAAATGCTGGCCTGGCCCTGATAAAGCTGGGTCTTGCTGTGGTTGATCTGGGTCGGGGTCAGATAGTCGAGCGTCTCCTGCGAGGTCGCCGACGGGTTCATGAAATTATACGAACCGTCCGCGATCACATCGAGCAGATGCTGGATATAGACATAGCCCTTGGCCGTGGTCTTGAGCTTCGAGACCATGGCGGTGCCGTCGACCTGATAATGCCAGTCGTCGCCGAAATCGCCCTTGATGCCGGCGGCAGCGCGGAAGACCTGGCTGACCGATTCATTATATTCGGTGCTGGTCGGCAGGCGGCCGATGATGGCGGCTTCCTGGCCTTGGGCGGCATAGGGGTTGTTCGGGTTCAGCGTGCCGTTACTAGCGTCGCAGCTGGCGGTGCCGCGGGCGCAGACATAGACGGGCAGACGCAGCAGGCCCGCACCGGTCGAGGTCGAATAGGCCGAATAGTCGATGCCGGCCGGCGCATTGGCGCGGATGATCGAGGCAAGGCCGGTATAGGAGGACTTGCTGTTCTCATAGTTGAGTTCGAGATAGGCTTCACCGCTGTCGCCGACGATCTTGGTGAAGCGACCCGAAATGCCCCAGCGCTGCTGTTCCGGCAGAACCTGGCTGTAATCGTGGGTGATGTCCTGCTGGCAGACGGTATGCGGTGCGGTCTTGTTGGCCGCATATTCGTCGTCGGTCAGCGTGTAGGGATTGAGGCTGCCGCAGCCGGCTGCGGCATTGAGCAGCTCGTAGCGGCCAGTGCCCGCGCCAGTGGCGGCATCATACGGACGGGCCATGAAGACATTGGTCGCGGTCGACAGGCCGGTGAAGCCGATGCTGGGATCGACGCCATTGGCCATGTTGTTGGGACCGCAGACGCCGTCATGGCAGATGCCGGACAGATCGTCGCTGTTATAGGGATAGCCCAGGTCCTTGTTATAGACCGCCTTGCTCTTGAGATAATGGGCGCTGACATAGGCGTTGAAGCCCTGTTCGGCGAGGTCGCCATAGCCATAGGTGGCCGACAGGCGCTGGTTGGCGCCATAGCCCTTTTCAGCGACGCCCGCTTCGGCCTGAAGGTGCAGGCCCTTCACTTCGCGCTTGGTGATGATGTTGACCACGCCGGCCACCGCATCGGCGCCATAGGTGGCGGACGCGCCGTCCTTCACCACTTCGACCCGGTCGACGATGGCGTCGGGGATGGTGTTGAGGTCGACGAAGTTGCGCGTGCCGTCATCGGCCAGCGGATAATAGGCGGCGCGCAGGCCGTCGAACAGCACAAGCGTCGAGGAGGTCGACAGGCCGCGCAGCGAGACCGCCGAGGCACCACCGGCGAAGGCGCCGTTGGCCGAGAAACCGTTGGTCAGCGCCGGACCGTTATTGGCCGACAGATTCTGGATGCCCTGCTGCACCGTGGTGATGCCGCGGATCGCCAGATCTTCCGACGACACGGTGGTGATCGGCGAGATCGTTTCCTTGTCGATGCGGCGCAACAGCGAGCCGGTCACGACGATCGTGTCGTTCGCGCCATCATCGGCCTGGGGGGTGGCATCCTGAGCATGGAGGGGCGCCTGGAACAGCGCGGTGGCGAGAATGACGGGCGCGACTCCGGCCCGCAAGAATGCGGCAATCGATGCGTTCTTCAAATTTCCAGTCCCTTATCTGGAGCGGCAGATTGGTCTGCCTGCTGTGACCAGTGCGACCCTGCGGAACCACAAGGCGGGGCATGGGTGCGCCCCATGGAACCGGCTGTAAACCCGGTTGCGTTACGAAACGTTACGATTTTTACAAATGTGCAACATTCCAGCAACACCATTACGGTGTTGAAACTAAATCATATTCCTCTGAATCTGTCCGTCACCGACGGTCGAAAAGCGCGCAATTATCGGTATTTTTGCGCAACGGGACTGGCGAGAGAAGACACGCCCTTCGCGCGCTTGCGTAATTATATTACAGGAATCGATCGTTAAAATTTCGCACATGGACTGGGTCGAAAAAGATCAAATCACGCGCATGCGTGACCAGATAAAATGACTGCGCACATGAAAATGGGGGCGCGCGCCCATAGCGCCCGCCCCCGTCAATTCGGTACATATTGTTCCTATCGCCCATATGGGCGACGCGCAGATTCAACCGTTCGGATTCATGCCGGCGCGGCTGCGCGTAATCAGATCATCGGCATCGCGATTCTGCTGTTCACTGATGGCGCGCCATTCTGCGTTCGTCTTGCAGACGCGCTCCTTCTTCACCAGCGAACCCGTTATCGGGAAGCTGCGGCAGCGCGTTGCATTAGGATCATTGCGGTCGAGCTTGGGCTTGTCTTCAGCGAGGGCGGGATAGGCCATCGCGAACAGGCCGGTCACGACCAAGGCTTTGACGATACGCATCTTATATCTCCCAGATGACAGGCGATCCGGCGCAATGGCCGTCGCGTCCAATATCTTAAACCCCGGCCTCCAGAGCATCCTGCGCCCTGCTGGCATCAGCTGTGGCATAGAATTGCTTCAAGAGTTGCTGCTCGGCAAGTGACAAATGCGGATTCCACACGTCGAAGATCAGGACGACACGAAGATGATCGCTGTCATTCCAGGCTTCATGTTCGATCGTGTCGTCAAAGGCAAAGGCCTGTCCTTCCTGCCAGGCACGGGTTTCACCGCCGACGCGGAAGAAACAACCCGGCGGAACAATGAGCGGCAAATGGATGATCGCCCGCGTATTGGTAACCCCAGTGTGGGCCGGAATACGGCTGCGAGGCTTGAGCAGCGAGAAAAAGGCGGATGGCGCTCGGCCGGGGATGTCGGCCCGCGGCAATGCTTCCAGCGCCGCCACGGTCTGGGGACAGGCATCGCAGACGGCTTCGTTGCGCACGCCATATTCCCATAGGAAAGCCGCCCCCCAATCGAGCGAGCCATCGAGCGCCGTCCATTTATTTTCGGGCGTGCCCGGATCCTGACGAACATAGGGACGCACATTGCCGCCCTGCTGTTCGATCAGGCCCAGAAATTCGGCCCGGATGACGTCGGTCTTCGCTTCCAGTTCCGCCATCCAGGGGAAATGGTCGGGCTCGAAATATTCATCGGCCGGCAGGAAGGGGTAATGGAGCCCGGAACACTGGTTCTGGTAGAGCGGACGCCGCCCGAATTCATGATCGAGACAGGCCTGGAAGCGGCGCTGGCTCCGCACATCCGCATCCGCCAGCAGCGGCGCGACACCATCTTCCACGAAGCTTGCCAACCGCGCCTGATGATTGGTGACGAAGCCACGCGCTTCGGCCAACGTGTCGACCAGTTGCGGCGGCAAATCGCCCATGCCGGACGACATCGCCAGCACCTTGCTCCAGCTATCGGCGGCAGCCTGGACTTCGCCCAGACGCTGCTGCAATTGGGCCAGGCGCATCTGCGCCATGAAATTACGCTGATCGATGTCGATCGCGCGTTGCAGAGCGGCCCTCTCACCCTCGACATCGCCCAGTCCTCGCTGTGCGGCTGCCACATTCATCCACAGGGCGGGTTCACTGCCATCACTCTGGGTGGCGCCCAGAAAATGGCTGCGGGCAGCACCAAAATCGCCGACTTCCAGTGCCATCATGCCCAGCATGTTGAGCGCCTGAGGCTCGCCGGGCTGGAGCGCAAGAACATGCGCAAGCACAGCCCGCACCTCGTCATGGTGGCCGGTGCGGCGGGCTTCGGCCGCCTGTTGCAAAAATCGTCCGATCTGCTGGTTCATCCCATCCTGCTATCATATGCGACGGCCCAAACAAGACGGCTGCCTGCGGCCTTGCTCCCCGCCCCCATGCCGTGCGAAGGCTGGGTCAATGAGCGCTTCCTCGACCCAGCCCCTGACCATGTTAATGGCGGATGCCCGCTGGCTGGCCCACCGCTATGATCCGGGCCATGATGCCTTTCAGTTTCTACAGGTATCGCGCGCGCGCCACGCCGATGTGCCGTTCCTGACAGACGAATATATCGCTCAGGGCGTCGAGCCGATCGTGGTCCGACGCGAGGAAGCCGTGAGCGCCGCACCGCCGCCCGCGCCGGTGCATTTCATCTTCCATTCGGCCTATTGCTGTTCGACCTTGCTGGCCGCCGCCTTCGACCGTCCCGGCGTCGCCATGGGCCTCAAGGAACCCGTGCTGCTGAACGACATTGTCGGCTGGCGCCATCGCGGCGCGAAGGGACCGGAGGCTGCCCGCGCGCTGGATCATGGCCTGCGACTGCTCGCCCGCCCCTTCACAGCCGGCGAAGCGGTGGTGGTGAAGCCGTCCAATCTGATCAACCCTTTGATCCCCGGCATCATGGCGCTGCGCCCCACGGCCCGTGCGTTGCTGCTCCATGCGCCGCTGGATGCCTATCTGGCGTCGATCGCCCGCAAGGGCATGTGGGGCCGGTTGTGGGTGCGCGACCTGTTCGGCAAGCTGCTGCGCGAGGGCATGGTCAATCTGGGTATCGCCCCGTCCGATTATCTGGGGCTGACCGATATCCAGATTGCGGCGCTGGGCTGGCTGGCACAGCAGGCCCAGTTCCAGGCGCTGACCGGGCAATTGGGCGAACGCGTCCTGACCCTGAACAGTGAAATATTGATCGCGCATCCGGCCGAGAGCCTGACCGTTCTGGCCCGCCATTTCGATATCGCGCTGAGCGACGCGGACATTGCCGCCATCGTTGCCGGGCCGATATTCGGCCGGGATTCCAAGACCGGCGCCAATTTCGGCCAGGGCCAGCGCGAACGCGCCGCCCAGGATGGCAAAACGCTGCATGCCGAGGAGGTAGAGAAGGTCGGCGAATGGGCCGGCCTGATCGCCCGCAACAATGGCATCGCCATGGACCTGCCCCGCTCGCTTTTGGGCTGAGGCGCCTATCCCGCCCGCGGGCGGGACAATAGCCAATCGACGGAAGACCGAGCGCTGCACGCAGTGGCGCGGCATCGCATGTCCGGCGCAGGCGCTGAGGACGGCATGAAAAAAGGGCCGGCTTTGCAGCCGGCCCTCCTTTTTTCATTCGGCGTTGCGCTTCGATTAGAAGCGGAACTTGGCCGAAACAGCGTAGCGACGGCCCAGCGGGTCGTAGGTCGACGGATAGACGTTGCCGCTGTTGAAGCTGGTCGAACCGATCGAGTTGCCAACCACGGTCGGCTTGTTGTCGAACAGGTTCTGCACGGTCAGCGTGAAGGTGATTTCGTCCGAGGCGTGGAAACGGCCGGTCAGATCGAAATAATGTTCAGCCGGGATACGGTTGAAATCGACCTGCTTACCGTTGAGTTCGCCAACGAACGCATCGCCATCCTCATACTTCACACCGTCGATGTAGCGCCACAGCAGCGAAACATCGGCCATGCCGAAGGACAGGGTGTTACGAACCGACCACTGGAATTCCGGCTGGATCGAACCGCTGTAACCGCAGTTGACCGAGTAGAGGCCGACGCAGTCGCGGTTGACCGAAGTCGGCGTCGCCTGGAACTTCGAGCTGTTGGTCCAGTTGCCGTTGGCATTCATCGACCACTTGGCGAAACCGATGTCCTTCGAATAGTTGATCGAGACATCGATACCGTCGGTCTTGAGCTTACCCAGGTTCGACAGCGGCTGGTACAGACCGCCAACGACGGCAGCTTCACCATAAAGACCACCGGTCGACGGATCGCGACGGATGACCGTGCAAGCCGAGCTCGAAGCGCTGGCGGCAGTGATGTTGTCGAAGCAAGCATTGATAACATCGTCCGGGGTCGGCGTGGTGATCGCACCCGTGATCTTGATGTTATAATAGTCGACGGTGATCGCCAGACCCGGGAGGGCCGAAGGCTGCAGCACCAGACCCAGGGTATAGCTGTTCGACTTTTCCGGACCCAGGGCGAGGTTGCCACCGGTGGTGGTGTTCACCTGGCCAGCCGGATCGTTGATGATCGAACCAAGCTGCGAGGCCAGAGCACCCTGAGCGACGCAGATCGCGGCCAGATTGGCATTCTGGGTCGGCGCAGCGCCGGCGCAGGGATCGGAAGCCAGGTTGGTCAGGACGGTGTTCAGCGGCGAGAAAAGCTCCGAAATGTTCGGGGCACGAACGGCATGCGAATAGTTGCCGCGCAGCTTCAGACCGTTGATCGGGGTCCAGTTCAGACCGGCCTTCCAGGTGGTGGTGTTGTAGCCAGCACCGCCCTGAACGCTGTAGTCCGAATAGCGGATGCCCGCTTCGGCGGTCAGGTCTTCAAAGAAGGGCTTGTCCTGAACCAGCGGCAGGATGAGTTCGCCATAGGCTTCGTAGACGTCATAGCCGCCGTCCACGTTGGGAGCCGCACCACCGGCGCCGCCCAGGTCACCCGACTGCGACAGCAGATCGGATTCGCGCGAGGCGGTGTACTTGCGATATTCGCCACCGACCGCGAAGGCCACGGCGTCGGCCGCGAACGGCACAGCGACGCCGAAGTCGCCGCTGACCACGCCCTTGACCTGCGCCAGCGAGGTCTTGGTCGCGACCTGGCTGTTGGCAGTCAGATAGTTGTTCATCGCATCGGTGATCGAGCCGTCGGCGCCGAACACGTTGAGCGGGACGCAACCATTGGTGTCGGTCAGGCAGGTGGCGGTGTTGGTCGCCAGCAGCGCCTGACGCACGCGCGAGGTCAGCCAGTAGCCCTGCTGGGTCTGGATCTGCTCGCTCTCACCATAGGAGCCCGACAGATCCCAGCTGATCGAGTCGGTGATGCCGCCACGCGCGCCGACCTTGTAGTCGAAGAAGGTGGTGGTGAAGTCGGAGACACGCGGCCCCAGTTCGGTCGCACGACGCGACAGGGTCGTCGTGACGGTACGATAGTTGGGATCGTTCGGATCGGTCGCAACAGCGGCTGCGTCACACTGAGCCTGAGTGAAACGGGCCGTGTAGCCGACGCCGGGGTTGGTGTCGAAAGCGCAGAAAGCGTTACGCTGAGCAGCCGTCAGATAGGGGTTGCTGAGCGGAACAGCGACCGAAATGCCGAAGGCACCCGACGGCGCGATGATCGTGCTGACGGTGTTCTTCGAGAAGACGCCACGGGCGTAGACTTCGACCGCATCGCTGACTTCATAACGGCCAGCGCCGTACATGTTGAAGCGCTTAAAGGGCGTCTGGAAGATGTTGTAGGGGTTGAAGTTATAGGCGTCGAACGCCGAGGTCGGGCGGAACGCACCGCCGGCCGCCGTCACCTGACGGTTGCCCTGAACAGCGTTACAGGCGACCTGATCGGCGGCGCCGCAACCCGTGGTGATCGAGTCGGCGCCGGTCACGTTCACGTTGGTGAAGCGTGACGGGGTCGAGGTGCCCGAACCGCCATTTGCACCGGTGAAGGAATCGATCGAAACCTGCGAGAAGGAACGGTCGCCCTGATAGACGGGGTCAGCCTGCTGATAGCCGACCGAGAAGACCACGTTGCCGCGGCCGTCGTCGAAGTTGGCGCCCAGGGTCACGTCGGCACGGAAATAGTTGCCGTCGCCCTGTTCGGTCAGCTGGTTCGAAACATTGGCTTCGAGACCCGAGAAGTCCGACTTGGTGATGAAGTTCACCACGCCCGAGATGGCGTCGGCGCCGTAGGTGGTCGATGCACCACCGGTCAGCACTTCGACGCGCTCGACGAGAGCGAGCGGAATGTTGTTAAGGTCGAACTGGCCAGCGAGGCCCGAGGGAGCCAGACGCGAACCGTCGATCAGAACGATGTTACGGAACGAGCCGAGGCCGCGAAGGTCGACCAGCGACGCACCGCCGTTGCCGTTGTTGACGGCCGAACCGATGCTGGGGACGACGCCCGGAATTTCGCGCAGAATTTCTTCGGCGGTGTTGTTCTGCTTCAGTTCGATCTGGTCCGACGTGGTCGCGGTGACCGGAGTCGAGCGTTCCAGGTTCGGGTTCTTGATGAGCGAGCCGGTAACGACGATGGTGTCGGTGGCTTCAGCTTCGGCGCCCTGCGGCGCTTCCTGCGCGAACGCGGCAGTCGCGATCAGCGACGCACCGAGAATCGCCGGAGCGGCGCTGGCACGCAGCAGTGCCCTCTTCGAAAATGTCTTCACGTTTCCAGTCCCTTGCTCTGGAGTTGGGCAGTCACCTGCCTTCATATGCACCTACAAGGGGATATGGTGCCCGACAGCGATCCCCCCGTATGGATTGCGGGAACCTGCGCGGTGGGAAAGCCGCTGTAAAGCGCGGGAAATCGCGCCTTGCTGCTTTTGAACGGGCCTGTATCAAAAATGCAACAAGACGAAACATGTGGAATTTTACGGTCGCAAAGCAAGATAATTTCAAGGTCGCAACAGAAGGCGACGCAATGCTGCAATTGCGAGCGATGCTCTGTCAGTTTGTGACCAATGGCGGGATATTGCGGAGGCTGCCACCCTCTATTGACGACAGACTCGCGGGGTGCATGGTGGCGCCCATTGGCTGCAGATCGACGGAGAATCAAGCATATGAAGGCCCATCATGCGATGATTGTGGCACTACCGCTGTGTCTGGCCGCAACTGGCACGGTTGCGGCAGAGCGTCAGCAGCCGCGCGCTGAAATATTTACCGACCTTCTGAAATGTCGTGAAATCACCGAAGATCAGGCCCGCCTGGCCTGTTATGATCGGCAGGTCGGTGCCATGGACAGCGCCGCCCAGCGCGATGAGGTGGTGGTGCTGGACAAGACCGAACTCAACAAGACCCGGCGCACGCTGTTCGGCTTTTCCTTCCCCAAATTACCGTTCCTGGGCGGCGGCAACGAAGACGAGAAGAAGGAGGGTGCCGAGGCCGATGCCATGACGCAGATCGAAGCGACGATCGCGACGGCCAAGAATGTCGGCAACGGCAAATGGCTGATTACGCTGGAAGACGGCGCGGAATGGATGACTACCGAGGCGGTTACCTATCGCGATCCCAAGCCCGGCATGACGATCGAGATCAAGCGCGCCAGCATGGGCAGCTTCATGATCAAGATTGCCGGCCGGGCGGTGCGGGCGAAACGGGTCGGCTGATCCCTATCGCGCCTGCGGCATCGGCCCGGCGAGCAACAGCGGGTCGATGCGCGCGTCGTTCCATTTCATGCCCCAGTGGAGGTGGGGGCCGGTCGCACGGCCTGTGGCGCCGATCGCGCCGATGCGTTGCCCCTGTGCCACATGGTCGCCGGGCTTCACATCGATCCGCGACAGATGCAGGAAGGCGCTGTTGAGGCCATGGCCATGGTCGATCATCAGCAGATTGCCCTCCAGCGTGAAGGGGTGATCGGCGGCCAGGATCACCACCCCGTCGGCCGGCGCCACCACCGGCTCGCCGGTCGCGCCGGCGACATCGACGCCGCCATGATAGGCGCCGGGCTGCCCCTGATAGATGCGCTGCGACCCGAACAGGCCGGAAATCCGGCCGAGGCGCGGCCAGATGAAGCGCTGACGCCAGCCCTGCGCGTCCGTCACCGTGTCGCGTGCGGCGGCAATCTGCTCCAGTTCGGGCTTGCGCAGGGCGAGGAAGGCCTCGCTGCTCTTTGTCGGTCGCAGCGGCGCGTTGATCCGTTCCAGCCGCCATTCACGCGGTGCGACGGTCAGGGCGCGATCGATGACCCGGCCATCCGACAGGTGCGCGCTGAGCTTCGCCGGCGGCGGCGCGTCGCGATCGAAGGCGATCAGGAAGCGGCCATCAGCATCGACGGGCACCAGCTGGTCGCCGAAATGGAGCGCGACCGTGCCGGCCGGCGCATTGCCGAGCAAAGTGCCGCCCTGGATTGCCGGGCCGGACAGGATGAAATCGGCCGTGGCAACACTGGCCGGCGCCGCGCGCAGCATCGCCGGGGCAAGCGGCAGCGCGGTGAGGGCCAGCAAAGCGGCGAACCGACGCATCATCCGGCCGGGCGCGCCTTCAGCTCCGCCTCGACCGACAAGGCGGCGCTGGCATAGGGCTCCTGCCGGGCGATCGACCAGTAGCGCAAATCCTCCAGCGGGATGCGCTGGTCGGACACGGCGCACAGCACATGGTCGCCGGCCTGCAGCACGCGGAAGCTGTAGGGCATATAATGCAGCCGGGCCGGGCGGTCGCGGTTGGACATCAACATGAATCAGGCCTTTCTGCGGCGCATCAGGAGAAGAGGTCCTGCTGGCCACCTTCGACGGTGTCGCGCGGCTTGCGCGCGGGACGGGATGGGGCGGATATAGCGGGCGCGGCCGCGGCCTCAAGGGGCGCGGCGTCGATCGCGGCGGCCACGGCGCCATCTGCGAAGTGCAGGCTGACCTGGCCTGCGGCCTGCGCATCGACCACCGAACGGACCAGCCGGTCGCCCGCCATCACCCGCGCAAAGCCGCGCTGCAACGGCAGGTCGGGATTGACCGAGGTGAAGAGGCGCGAGAGGCGATCGAAGGCGATGGCGCGGTCGCGATAGACGCGGGTCAGATAATCGGGACGCAGCCGCAACCGGTCGACCCGCTCGGCCGCGCGGCTGACATATTGGCGCAGCAAGGCCGGGCGCAGCGCGCCACTGACCTGACCCAGATGGGCGCGGGCGTCGGCCAGCCGGTGGCGCAGGCCGCTGTTGAGACCGTCGGACAGAAGGTCTAGCCGCTGCCGCTGCGGCGCGAGCAACGTGTCGGGCGTCGGCATCAGCCGTGCCTGCATCTCCAGCCGTTCGCGCGCCTGCATCGCCCCGCGCCGCACCGCCCGGCTGGAGCGCAGGCCCATTTCACCCAGCATCGCCAGCAGTTCGGCGCGGACCGGCACGGCCATTTCGGCGGCAGCGGTCGGTGTAGGCGCACGCATGTCGGCGGCATAGTCGCACAAGGTCGTGTCGGTTTCATGCCCGACCGCCGAAATGGTCGGGATCGAGCATTCGGCGACAGCCCGGACGACGATTTCCTCGTTGAAGCTCCACAGATCCTCGATCGAGCCGCCGCCGCGCGCGACGATGACGAGATCGGGCCGGGGCAGCGGGCCGCTGCCGTCCATGGCGGAAAAGCCGCGCACGGCGCGGGCGATCTGTTCGGCTGCGCCCTGCCCCTGGACCAGCACCGGCCAGAGCAGCACCTGGGTCGGGCAGCGATCCGCCAGGCGATGGAGAATGTCGCGGATCACCGCGCCGGTGGGCGAGGTGACGACGCCGATGGTGCGCGGCAGGAAGGGCAGGCGGCGCTTGCGATCGCGATTGAACAGCCCTTCGGCCGCGAGCTTCGCCTTGAGCTTTTCGAGCAGCGCCATCAGCGCGCCCTCGCCCGCCAGCTCCATCCGGTCGATCACGATCTGATATTTGGACCGGCCGGGATAGGTGGTGAGCTTGCCGGTGGCGATCACCTCGACCCCGTCCTGCGGCTGGAAGGCGAGCCGCTGCGCCCCGCCCTTCCACATCACCCCGTCGAGCACGGCATTATCGTCCTTGAGCGCCAGATAGAGATGGCCCGAGGCCGCGCGCTTGAAGCCGGAAATCTCGCCGCGCAGGCGGACATGGCCGAAGCGATCCTCCACCGTGCGCTTCAACAGGCCCGACAATTCGCTGACACTGAGCGGCGGCGCGTTGTCCCCCGCCCTTTCCTCGGCTAACAGGCGGCCCGAACTGTCATAGGCATCAAATTCCGGGGACATGGCCGAGATGAACATCCTTCTGCTTGGCGGCGGCGGCCGCGAACATGCGCTGGCGTGGAAGCTGGCACAATCGCCACGCCTCTCGACGCTCTATGCGGCGCCTGGCAACCCCGGCATAGCCCAGCATGCCACGCTGGTCGACCTCGACGCGACGGATCATCGCGCGGTGCTGGATTTCTGCACCCGCCATTCGATCGCGCTGGTGGTGATCGGGCCGGAAGCCCCGCTGGTCGACGGCCTGGCCGATAATCTGCGCACCATGGGCGTCGCCGTGTTCGGCCCCGACAAGAAGCCGGCGCAGTTGGAAGGCTCCAAGGGCTTCACCAAGGATCTGTGCCAGCGCGCCAACATCCCGACCGCCGGCTATCAGCGCGTCACCAGCAAGGATGGCGCGATCGCCGCGCTCGACGACTTCACTTTGCCGGTGGTGATCAAGGCCGATGGCCTGGCCGCGGGCAAGGGCGTGATCATCGCCGAAACGCGGCAGGAAGCGCTGGACGCGCTCGACACCATGTTCTCCGGCGCATTCGGCAAGGCCGGCGAGGAAGTGGTGCTGGAAGAGTTCATGACGGGCGAGGAAGCCAGCTTCTTTGCCCTGACCGACGGCAGCGCGATCCTGCCCTTCGGTTCGGCCCAGGACCACAAGCGCGTCGGCGATGGCGACACCGGCCCCAATACCGGCGGCATGGGCGCCTACAGCCCGGCCCGCGTGCTGACCCCCGAACTGGAAGCGCAGGTGATCGAGCGGATCATCAAGCCGACGGTCGAGACGCTGGCAGCAGAAGGCATGCCCTATTCGGGCGTACTCTATGCCGGGCTGATGCTGACCGAGGAAGGCCCCAAGCTGATCGAATATAATGCCCGGTTCGGCGACCCCGAATGCCAGGTGCTGATGATGCGCTTCGACGGCGACTTGGTCGAGCTGCTGCTGGCGGTGGCCGAAGGCAGGCTGGCCGAGCAAGGGCCGGTCGCGCTGGCGGATCGCACCGCGCTGACCATCGTGATGGCGGCCAATGGCTATCCCGGCACGCTGGAGAAGGGCGGCGCGATCAACGGCATCGAAGCAGCCGAAGCACAGGGCGCCCGCGTCTTCCATGCCGGCACGGCAGAAAAGGATGGTGCGATCGTCGCCAATGGCGGGCGCGTGCTGAACGTCACCGCGACCGGCGATACGGTGGGCGCGGCGCAGGCCGCCGCCTATGCCGCGGTCGACGCGATCGACTTCCCGACCGGATTCTGCCGCCGCGACATTGGCTGGCGCGAGGTTGCCCGCGAGGCGCAATAAGGGCCAAACCGGCGCGGGATCGGGACATGTCCCTCTTGTCCCGCGCCGCCAAGCGTCCTTAAATAGGGCGACATATCCATCCCGGGAGGCAAAGGGCGATGCAGGAATTCTTCATGGACTATGGCCTGTGGCTGCTGATCGCGCTGCTGGTCGTGATCGGCCTGGTGTTCCTGCTGTCGGGCAAGGGCAAGTCGGCTGCGGTGGAAGACCCCGCCCCGGTGGCGCCGCCTGTGGCCGCCGAACCGATTGCCGAGCCCGTGATCGCGCCGCTGGTGGCCGCGCCCGACCCGGTGCCGGTTGCCGCGCCCGTCGCGGTCGAGCCGGTAGTGGTCGAGCCGGTGGTCGAGAAAGCGCCGGCGCCCGCACCCGTGGTCGAACCGGCCCCTGCACCGATCCCGGCATCGCCTGCCGTCGCGGCACCAAACGATGGCGCCGACGACCTGCTGAAGCTGAAGGGCGTTGGCCCCAAGCTGGGCGCGCTGCTGACCGAGCTGGGCGTGACCCGTTATGCCCAGATCGCCGGCTGGAGCGACAGCGACATCACCGCGATCGACGCGAAGCTGGGCAATTTCAAGGGGCGGCCGGTGCGCGACCAGTGGATCGACCAGGCCAAATATCTCGCTGCTGGCGACATTGCCGGCTTCGAAGCGAAATATGGCAAGATCTAAACCGTGACCGTTGCCGGTTCCGGTGGCATGGCGACCGGGGCCGGCCTGCGATGCGGCACCGCGCCCAGCAACAGGGGCGGCAATCGCCCCTGCCCCGCAAGCGCGCTGGCGATGTAGAGCAGCAGCACTGCACCAGCGAGGATGACGGCGCCGTGCGGGTCGAGCATCGCCACCAGCCCCATCACCAGCGGATGCCAGAGATAGAAGAACAGGCTTTCGCGCCCGATCCGGTTGATCGGGCCGAAATGGAGGCGCACCGCGGAAACGCTGGGCAGCAGCGCGATCAGCGCGAGACACATCAGCAAGCGGGCGGGCACGAAGGCAAGCGCATTGCCGGTGCCATAAAGATCCGACCACCAGAACAGGCCCAACGCCCCGACCAGCAGCACAGGCCACAGATAGCGTTTGGGCATGCCCCGTTCGGCCATCAGCATGCCGAAGAAGAAATAGACCGGATAGCGCAGGAAACGGCTGTCGGGCGACAACAGGCTGCCACCGACCGCGCCATGGTCGAGGCCGAAACTATACATGGTGGCCAGGCTGATGGGCGTGCCGATCGCTAGCAGCAATAGCGGCGAAAGCGGCAGCAGCCGGGTCACCAGGATCAACAGGAATAGCGCCGGCACATACCAGAGATGAAAGGGCGGACGCAGCAGCAGGTCGAGCGGCGTCTGCCAGGAAAGCAGGCCGCCGCTGGCCAGCCAATAGACGAGCATCGCCACCGCCCAGGGCAGCAGCATGCGTCGGCCATAGCGGCTGAACATCTCGCCAGTCGGCATGGAGCGGGTGCGGGTGACGTTGAGCAGATAACCGGAAATGCCGATCATCAGCGGCATGCGAAAACCCGAACCGATCCACAGCAGGACATGCTGCTGATGCGTCAATTCCATCGCATGCCCGCCCATGACGAGCAGGATCAGCAAGCCTTTCAGCAGGTCGATCGACGGGTTCTTGGTCACGATATGCTCGCAAAATTTGCCATCGAAACGATAGCGTCACAATATTGCCAAGCTCTTAAAATCCGCAATGGCATCATTCCGTCGCAGCCATCTTTTCTTAAGGAAAATATCGTTTAGACTTCGGCCATTAGCAGGAGGGTCGCCATCATCTTGCAGAGACTGGATACAGCTTTGGGCAAGCGTCTGCTGGCCCTGTCGATTTTTTGCGTGATCGTCGGGGGCTGGTTCGCCTTCACCCATTATCGCGATGCCAGCCAGACCCTGCCCGACGGGCAGGGGCGCGAAGGGCCGTGCGCCCTGTGGTTCGTGGGCAGTTCGTCGATCAAGCGCTGGACCAGCCTGGAGCAGGATATGGCGCCATGGGTCGCGCATAATCGCGGCATCAACAGCGCCACCTTCAACGAGATATTGCCGCGTTTCGCCAATATCGCGCCGGGAACGCCAAAACCGGCGGCGATCATCCTCTATGCCGGCGAGAATGACCTGGCGGGCGGGCGACAGCTACGGCCGATCTTCCACGATATGGCCCGCTTCCTGGAGATGCGGACGCAATTGCTGGGCGATGTGCCGGTCATCATATTGTCGATGAAGCCCAGTCCGGGGCGCTGGGCGATCTTTCCGCAGCAGCAAATCTATAATGATGCGACCCAGCGACTGATCCCGCACATGCAGAATGTCCATTATGCCGACATCACCACGCCGCTGCTGAAGGACGGCAAGCTGGGCGACAATTATCAGCCCGACAAGGTGCATATGAACGCGGCCGGCTATCGCATCTGGGCCGATGTGGTGCGGGCCCGGCTGAAAGACATTCTGCCGGAGAAGACGGTGAAAGCCTGCGCTGGCAGCTGATCAGGCCTTGCCCAATATCTCCTTCGCGCGCGGCGCGAGGCGGGCGGCGGCGGCGGCATGGATGCCCGGCGCCGCACAGAGCAGGCCGAAGGCGACCGGCTGGGGCCGGTTGAACGCAAGCGCATCACCCAGCGCATCGGTGACGATGGCGCCGGCCTCCTGCGCGATCAGGGCGGAGGCGGCGACGTCCCATTCATTGCCCCAGCGCACGGTGGCGACCAGATCAGCCTCATCGGCGGCGACCATCGCCATGCGCAGCGCAATGCTGTTGGGCTTGTCCACGGTGACGAGATCGCGATCGGCGCGCGGCAGCTGATCGGCGGGCACGCGGGCGCCGGGCAGCATGGTGCGATTGCCGGCATGCAGCGGCACGCCATTGCGGGTCGCCCCCTGCCCTGCCTGCGCAATCCACAATTCCTTGCGCGCGGGCGCCGCCAGAATGCCGA
Source organism: Sphingobium sp. L-44 (assembly GCF_056859495.1). Classification (NCBI taxonomy): domain Bacteria; kingdom Pseudomonadati; phylum Pseudomonadota; class Alphaproteobacteria; order Sphingomonadales; family Sphingobiaceae; genus Sphingobium; species Sphingobium sp. L-44. The sequence goes on from NZ_JBSXOQ010000074.1 coordinate 68,513, forward strand.
GCCTGACCGCGCCATCCTCGACCAGGGCGACCGAGACCGCCCAGCCGGGCCGGCCGCGCAGATAGTCGCGGGTGCCGTCGATCGGATCGACCACCCAGACGCGCGATACGCCGAGCCGATGCACGGTATCGGCCGTTTCTTCCGACAGCCAGCCGGCCTGCGGATCGATCGCCGCCAGCCGTTCGCGCAGCATGACGTCGATTTCCAGGTCCGCCTCGCAGACCGGATGGCCGGGCACCTTTTCCCACTGGCGCACGCGCGTCTCGCCATCGGCCCATAGCGCCAGCGCGCGATCGGCCGCATCGGTGACCGCCGCGACGACGGCCGGCAAAAGGGGCTCAGCCGCCGGCAACGGTCATCCCGTCGACGCGCAGGGTCGGCACGTTCATGGCATAGCGGAACATCAGGTCATTGGCCGGCACCAGGGTGCGGAACATGTCCTTCAGATTGCCGGCGATGGTGATTTCCGACACGGCCGGGCCGACCGCGCCATTTTCGATCAGAAAGCCGGCGGCGCCGCGGCTATAGTCGCCGGTGACGCCATTGACGCCCATGCCGATCAGTTCGGTGACATAGATGCCGCGCTTCACATCGGCCATCAGTTCGCCGACCGACAGGCTGCCCGCTTCCATATGGACATTGGTGATGCCCGCGCCCGGCGCACCGGCGCCGCCCCGGCTGGCATGGCCGGTGGGTTCCAGGCCAAGCTGGCGGGCCGAGGCGCTGTCCATCAGCCAGCCGGTCAGCACGCCATCCTCGATCAGCGCGCGGCGCTCGACCGGCAGCCCTTCGCCGTCGAACGGGCGCGAGCGCAGGCCGCGCGGCAGCAGCGGATCGTCGATGATCGTGATCCTGCTGTCGAACAATGTTTCGCCCAGCGAGTCCAGCAGGAAGCTGGAGCGGCGGGCGATCGCCGGGCCGACCATGCCGCCGATCAGATGACCGATCAGGCTGGAGCCGATGCGCGGATCGAAGATGACCGGCATGACGCCGCTGTCCACCTTGCCCGGATTGAGCCGCGCCACGGCGCGCTGGCCGGCGCGTATGCCGACCGCTTCGGCATCGTCCAGATCCTTCAGGTGGCGGCTGGCATGGCTGGCATGGTCGCGCTGCATGTCGGCGCCGCTGCCCGCGAGCACGCTGGCCCAGGTCGAATGATTGGTCGCGGCATAGGCGCCGGCAAAGCCATGGCTGGTGGCGAGCGCGACCTGGCTGCGGCCGCTGGCGGCGCCGCCGCCTTCGCTGTTGGTGATGCCGGGGATGCTGCGCGCCGCTTCTTCCGCGATCAGCGCGCGTTCGCGCAGCGCGGCGGGTTCGGGCTCCTCCTCGTCCACCAGGTCGAGCGAGGGCGCGCGCTTCTTGAGCAGCCGATCCTCCGGCGCCAGGCCAGCATAGGGGTCTTCCGGTGCCTCGCGCGCCATGGCGATGCTGCGGTCGATCAGGGTCGCGAGCGTCGCGGGGTTCATGTCCGACGCGGAAATGCTGGCCGAGCGCTGGCCGATGAAGACGCGAAGGCCGATCTCCTCGCCCTCGGACCGTTCGACATCCTCCAGCGCGCCGAGCCGCACCGCTACCGTGGTCGAGGCGTTGCACGCGTAGATGGCGTCGGCCGCGTCCGCCCCCGCCTTGCGCGCCGCCGTCACCAGATCCTGCGCGCGCGACTGGGCTTCTTCGAGGCTGAGCATAAGGGGAGGTCGATCCTGTAGTGAAGACGAAGCCGGGCCTTACGCCCTTGCGTCGGACGGGGCAACCGCGCCGCGCAGCCAATGGTCGAGCAGATGCCAGGCGACCGCCATGCGCGGCGGCGCCAGGAAAGGCGCGTCGGGATCGCCCGCCAGCGCCGCGGCGACGCCATCGGCATCGCACCAGAAGGCATGTTCGATCTCGGTCTCGTCCAGGGTCAGCGCGGGATCGTCACACTGGGCGACGCAGGCGATCATCAGCGAGGAGGGGAAGGGCCAGGGCTGGCTCATCACATAGCGGACCGAATGGACATTGATGCCGGCTTCCTCCTTCAGTTCGCGCGCGACCGCTTCCTCGACCGTCTCGCCCGGTTCGATGAAGCCGGCGAGCGCGGAATAGCGGCCGGGGGGCCAGCTATGCTGGCGGCCGAGCAGGACCCGTCCCTCATGCTCGGCGAGCATGATCGAGACCGGATCGACGCGCGGGAAATGTTCGGAGGCGCAGGTTTCGCAGCGCCGCGCCCAGCCGGCCTTGTGCGCATGGGTCGGCCCACCGCAGACCGAGCAGAAACGGTGGCGGGCGTGCCAATGGACCAGGCTGCGCGCGGTGCCGTAAAGGGCGACATCGGCGGCCGAGACGAGATCGGCGAGGCCACGCGATCGCGGCGTCGCATTGGGGCCTTGGTCCAGCGTCTCGACCAGATGGGCGAAGATCGGCCGGTCCTGCAGGTCGACGCCGAGCAATACATGTTGTTCGATCCGGGCATCGGGAGCGAGCGGCGCCAGGGCCAGGCCATGATCGTCCGTCACCGGCTCCAGCCCTTCGAGGATCAGCAGCCGGGCATTGGGCGAGGCAAAGGCCTGCGCATGGAGCGCGGGATTGCTGCGGATATGATCGACCCGATCGAGCGTGCCGCCGACGAAACCGGGCAGGCCGTGCGCTTGGGGGTCAGTTCCGTGCATCGTCCGTCATCTCCTTCATCGCCGCATCGGCCGCCCGCGCGAACAGGGTGGGTAGCCCCGCCTCGCCGATCCGGGCGCGCGGCCACCATTCGCCCGCGCCCGCCGGCACATGGTCCAGCCCCACATGGGTAGTGTGGATGCTGAGCGCCAGCGAGAAATGGGTGAAGACATGGGCGACCGGCGGATCAATGGTCCGCCACTGCGCGGCGAAGGGCGGCGTGGCGTCGGGTGCGGCATTCCAGTCGGAACTGGGCAGCGCGCGCATGCCGCCCAGCAATCCCTTGTCCGGGCGCCGCACCAGCCAGACCTGGCCATCGCTGCGTTCAATCCACCAGGCATGGCCGAGACGATGGGGCTTGGCCTTTTTCGGCGCCTTGACCGGGAAGACGGCAGGATCGGCGGTGCGCACCGCCGCGCAATCCTGACGCAGCGGGCAGATGCCGCAGGCCGGGTTGCGCACCGTGCAGATGGTGGCGCCCAGGTCCATCATCGCCTGGGCAAAATCGCCTGCGCGCAGATCCGGCGTGATGCTGTCGGCCGCGGCGCGGATGGCCGGCCGGGCGGCGGGCAGCGGTGTCGCTATCGCGAACAGCCGGGCGACCACCCGCTCGACATTGGCGTCGACCACCACGGCGCGCCGGCCGAAGGCGATGGCGGCGACAGCGGCAGCGGTATAGGCGCCCAGGCCCGGTAGGGCGCGCAACGCGTCCTCCGTATCAGGGAAGCGGCCGCCATGGTCGGCCACAACGGCGCGGGCGCAGGCCAGCAGGTTCCGGGCACGGGCATAATAGCCCAGCCCCGCCCAGGCGGCCATCAGGTCGGCGTCGGCGCTGGCGGCCAGATCCTCCACCGTCGGCCAGCGGACCGTGAATTTCTCGAAATAAGGGCCGACCGCCGCGACCGTGGTCTGTTGCAGCATCACTTCGGACAGCCAGACATGATAGGGATCGGCCGCATTGGCGCCCGGCGGCGCGCGCCAGGGCAGGCGCCGGGCATGGACGTCATAATGGGCCAGCAGATCCCGTGCGATTTTTGAACCCGACATCTCGACGCGCATGGCGGCCCTATGCCATGTAGCGCGCCATGACGGAACGCCCCCCGACCGCGAAAAAGACGAGCCGCGCCGCGCCGCCGGCCGAGCGCCCCCGCGTGGGTGCGCCGCGCGCGATCGCCGACCTGATGCCGGAGATCGGCCGTACCGCATTCCGCAAGTTCGGTTTCGTCCAGTCGAGCATCGTCACCCGCTGGAACGATATCGTCGGCGCCGACTATGCCGCGATCACCGCGCCCGAATCGATCCGCTTTCCGGTCGGCCAGAAATCGGGCGGCACGCTGCAACTGACCGTGATGAGCGGCCATGCGCCGATGATCCAGCATGCGCTGCCCGACATCATCGAGCGGGTGAACCGCTTCTTCGGCTATGCCGCCGTCGCCAAGGTGGCGATGAAGCAGGGCATGGTCGGTCCCGCACCGGTCGAGCGGCGCCCGCCGCCCCGCAACCTCAAACCCATTCCGGTCGAGCTGGGGGATTCCCTGCGCGACATCGGTGACCCGGAATTGCGCAAAGTCCTCGAATCGCTGGCACAGGGGCTTGCGAATTCGAATGGCCTGCCCAAGATCGGTTGATGCAACCCGCCCCGTCCGGGGCGATGCCTTAGGACTGCCCCATGACCAAGTTCCGCCTTTCCCTGCTTGCCCTGATCGCCGTTCCCGCCATCGCCGTCGCCGCCGCGCCCAACTGGGTCGCGCAGGTGGTGCGTTCGCCGATCGGCGGCCATGTCATGGGCAACCCTGCCGCGCCGACCAAGCTGGTCGAATATGTGAGCTATACCTGCAGCCACTGCGCCCATTTCGTGAATGACGCGAGTGCATCGCTGAAGGCCGATTATGTGAAGGGTGGCAAGGTCAGCGCCGAAGTGCGCAACGCGGTGCGCGACAAATATGACCTGACCGCCGCGCTGCTAGCCCGCTGCGGCGGCGCCAAGCGCTTCATGGGCAATCATGAGGCGCTGTTCGCCAACCAGGATGCCTGGATGGAGCAGATCATGGCGTACGACAAGGGCGCGGCCAAGCCGACCGAGCAGAAGGCGGCGCTGCGCGACATCGGCCAGAAGACCGGCCTCTATGCGCTGATGAACAAGCGCGGCTTCACCAATGCGCAGCTCGACGCCTGCATCGCCGACCCGGCATCGGAAAAGGCGATCCTGGCGATGACCGAGGAGGCGTGGAACAAGGTCAAGATCACCGGCACGCCCGGCTTCGTCGTCAACGGCACGCTGGTCCAGGGATCGACCTGGGAGTTGCTCAAGGCCGCATTGCCCGCAGCCGCCCGCTGATCTAAACCGTCCCCAACTATCCATAATTCGGAGCGTCGCCCGTCGTGAAAGTCCTGTCCGGCCTTGCCCTTATCGCCCTGTCCCTGACGCTTGCCGGTTGCGGCAAGAAGGATGAGGGCAATGCAACCTCCGCCGCGCCGATCGCCGCCGTGGCCGCGCCCGCCGGCACCAGCTGGTCGGAAACCGTCGCCGAAACGCCCGAAGGCAATTTCGTGATGGGCAATCCCGCCGCCAAGTTGAAGCTGGTCGAATATGGCTCCTTCACCTGCAGCCACTGCCGCGACTTCGCCCATGAATCGTCGGAAGAACTGAAGGCGATGGTCGATAGCGGTAAGATCAGCTACGAATTCCGCGTCTATGTCCGCGACCCGATCGACATCACGACGGCGCTGCTGGCCCGTTGCGGCGGCAAGGACATCTATTATCCGCTGTCGGAACAGTTCTTCGCCAACCAGAGCGCGATGTTCGAAAAGGCGCAGGGCCTGGGCGACGCCCCCTATCAGGCGATGGTGTCGGCGCCGCCGGCGCAGCGTTTCGGCCAGCTGGCCAACGCGCTGGGCCTCATTGACTATGCCAAGCAGCGCGGCATTGCCGAGGATCAGGCCAAGCAATGCCTGGCCGACACGGCAACTGCCGAGAAGCTGGCCAAGGGCGTCGAAGCGGCCAATGCCCAATATAATATCTCCGGCACGCCGACCTTCCTGATGAATGGCGTGGTGGTCGAGAATGCCTCGTCCTGGCCGGTGCTGAAGAACAAGCTCAAGGAAGCGGGTATCTGATTGGCGCAAGGGGGGGCGACATCTGAAGGCCTGAGGCCCAAAGAGACCGGGGCGGCACCCTGCCCCGGCGTTTCCCCATGCAGATAAAGCGGCTCAAGCTTTCGGGCTTCAAGAGCTTCGTCGATGCGACCGAATTGCGCATCGAGCCGGGCCTGACCGGCATTGTCGGGCCCAATGGCTGCGGCAAATCCAACCTCTTGGAAGCGATCCGCTGGGTGATGGGCGAATCCAGCGCCAAGTCGATGCGCGGCGGCGGCATGGAGGATGTGATCTTCGCCGGCACCACCAGCCGGCCGCAGCGCGACTTTGCCGAAGTATCGCTGCTGACCATCCAGGAACAGGGCGAGCTGTTCAACGCGGTCGATGTCGGCGCCGATGGCGAACTGGAAGTCACGCGCCGGATCGAACGCGGCGCGGGCAGCGCCTATCGCGCCAATGGCAAGGATGTGCGCGCCAAGGATGTGGCGCTGATCTTCGCCGACGCCGCCACCGGCGCGCACAGCCCGGCACTGGTCAGCCAGGGGCGGATCGCCGCCGTCATCGCGGCCCGGCCACAGGAACGGCGCGCCATGCTGGAAGAGGCGGCGGGGATCGCCGGCCTGCATGTCCGGCGCAAGGATGCCGAGCAGAAATTGCGCGCGGCCGAGGGCAATCTGGCCCGGCTGGACGAGATATTGGCCGATATGGACAGCCGCGCCGGCAATTTGCGGCGCCAGGCGCGCGCGGCGGAACGCTATATCCGCCTGTCCGAACAGATCCGCATATCCGAGGGTCGGGTGATCTTCGCCCGCTGGCGCGAGGCCAATGCCAGTGCCGAGGCGGCGCGGGCCGAAGCGAAGCTGGCCGAAGCCACGGTGGGCGCGGCGCAGGAGGCGCTGACGGCAGCCAATGTCCATAGCAGTGCCGCGGTGACCGCGCTGGCTGAGCGGCGGGCGGAGGCATTGGCGACGCGCGATGCCGCCAGCGAATCCGGCCACCAGCTCAACACGCTGAAGGCAGAGCGCGACGGGGTGGTGCGCCGGCTGCATGACCTGGCGCAGCAGGCGGCGCGGCTGGACGAGGATCGCGAGCGCGAGGGCACGCTGGCCAATGACGCGGCCGAGGCGATTGCGCGGCTGACGGCCGAGGTCGCGAGCCTGAAGGGCCGGATTGCCGAGACCGAGGCGATGCGCCCCGATTTCGCCGCGCGTATCGCCCGCGCCGAGGATGGTGCGCGCGATGCCGAGCTGGAGCTGGCCAGGGCGATGGCCAAGCAGGCGGGCGAGCAGGCCGAGCTGCGCGTCGCGGAGGCGGCGCTGGCGGCGGCGCGCGACCGGCTGGGCCGGGCGGAGCAGGCGATGCGGCGGCTGGAGGGGGAGGCGGCGGCCTTGCCCGATGCCGCGCCGCTGGAGGCGAAGCGCGACGAGGCGGCGGCGGCGCAGGTCCGCGCCAATGCGGATCGCGAGGCGGCGGAGGCAGCGATCGCGACGGCCGAGACGGAGCGGCAGGTGGCGAGCGAGGCGCGGTCGGCAGCGGAGGCCGCGCTGGCATCGGCACGGGCCGCGCTGGCGGCGCTGGACAGCGAGGCGACGGCGCTGCGCAAGGCGATCGATGCCGGCGGCAGCGGCCGGGCGCGGGCGCTTGACCAGTTGAAGGCGGCACCGGGCTATGAGCGGGCGCTGGCGGCAGCGCTGGGCGATGATCTGGAGGCGCCGATCGGGGCGGAAGGGCCGCGCCGCTGGGCGGGTGCTGAAGCGTTGAAGGATGATCCCGGCTTGCCCGACGGCGCCAGCCCGCTGGCGGCGCATGTGACCGCGCCCGCGGCGCTGGCGCGGCGGCTGGCGCAGGTGGCGGTGGTGGAGCGCGACAACGGCCAGGCGCTGCAGGTCGGCCAGCGGCTGGTGACGCTGGATGGGCAATTGCGGCGCTGGGACGGCTATGTCGCGGTCGAGGGCGGCGCGGCGGCCGCCGAACGACTGATCCGCATCAACCGGCTGGAGGCGATCGATGCTGCGCGCCCAGAGGCGGCGCAGGCGGTCGAAACGGCACAGGCGGAGCAGGCCGAGGCTGGCGCGCGCGAGAAGGCGGCAGTGGATGCGCTGGCGACAGGCCGCACCAAACTGGGCGATGCGGACCAGCGGCTGCGCACGACGCTGCGCGCGGCGGACGAGGCGGCGGGGGCGCTGGAGCGGCTGAGCGGCAAGCGCGAGGCGATCGAGGAACGGCTGGCCGAGGCGCGGCGCGACCAGGGGGCGGCGCAGGCCGAGCATGACAAGGCCTCGTCCGCGCGCGCCGCCCTGCCCGATGGCGCCGAAACGCGGGCGCAGGTGGCGGCACTGTCGCAGGCGAGCGAGAAGGCGCGCATGGCCGTCAGCCAGTTGCAGGCCGACCAGGCGCTGGCCGACCGGGCGCTGTCGAGCGACCGCGAACGCATGGCAGCGGCCGATGCCGAAGCCAAGGGATGGAACACCCGCGCCGGCGAGGCCGCCAAGCGCATCGCCGCCATGGCATCACGCGGCGAGACGGTGGTGCAGGAGCGTGCCGCGATCGAGGGCCAGCCCGAGGCACTGGGCGCCACGATCGCCACGCTGACCGAGGAGCGCGAGGCGCAGGTCGAACGCGCCGAACAGGCCCGCCGCGCCGAGATCGAGGCCGAGGCGACGCTGAAGGCAACCGAAAAGCGTGCGGCCGATGCCGGCGAGGCGCTGGCCGGTGCGCGTGAGGCGCGGGCGACAGCGGTGGCGCGGGCAGAGGCGGCGGACGAGCGGCGGATCGAGACCAACCGCCTGTCGGGCGAGCGGTTCGAATGCCCGCCGCCGGTGCTGCCGGAGAAACTGGGCTTTCCCAGCGCCGACATCCGCATCGCCCAGAGCGAGCAGGCCGAGCATGACCGACTGTCGGCCGAGCGCGAGCGGATCGGCCCGGTCAATCTGGTCGCGGCGCAGGAGCTGGAGGAGCTGGAGACGATCCAGGCGACCAGCCGGTCGGAAAGCGCGGAACTGACCCAGGCGATCAACCAGCTGCGCGGATCGATCGGCAGCCTCAACCGCGAGGGGCGGCAGCGGCTGCTGGCCGCGTTCGAGGCAGTGGACGGCCATTTCCGCCGGCTCTTCACCACCCTGTTCAATGGCGGCCAGGCGCATCTGGAACTGATCGACAGCGACGATCCGCTGGAGGCGGGGCTGGAGATCATGGCCCAGCCGCCGGGCAAGAAGCTGGCGGCGCTGACTTTGTTGTCGGGCGGCGAGCAGGCGCTGACTGCGGTGGCGCTGATCTTCGGCCTATTCCTCACCAATCCGGCGCCGATCTGTGTGCTGGACGAAGTCGACGCGCCGCTGGACGATGCCAATGTCGAGCGTTTCTGCGACCTGCTCGACGCGATGGTCGCCCAGACCCGGACCCGCTACCTGATCGTCACCCATAATGCGGTGTCGATGGCGCGCATGCACCGCCTGTTCGGCGTCACCATGGTGGAGCGCGGCGTCAGCCGGCTAGTGTCTGTCAACCTGCACGGCGCCGAGGCGCTGCTGGCGGCGCAATAGGGCCAGCGCCGCGCAACCGGTCCTTGCCGCCGCGTGTCGGCTGGCGAAGCTGGCGGCCTGATCACGGAGTTGTGCCATGGACCTGCCGCCCTTTGCCCTCGACCATTGGCTGTCGGCCTATGATTTCGCGACGCCGCCGATCGCCTATAATCTGGCGTCGAGCACCGGGCCGCGCTGGAGCGTGGCCGAGATTTGCGCGCTGGGCGACGCGCCGCTGGCGATCGACGACACCGTGCTGAGCTATGCCCCGCCCGAGGGGAGCACGGCCTTGCGCGCGGCGATCGCCGCCTTTCATGACAGCGAAGCTGACAGGGTGGTGGTCACCACCGGATCGTCGGAGGCGCTGTCGATCTTCTTCTGTCTCGCGGCGCGGCCGGGCGCGCATATGCTGATGCCCGATCCGGGCTATCCGGCCTATGCGGCGGTGGCGCAGGCCTGGGGACTGGGGACGCAGCACTATGCGCTGACCCGTGAGACCGGCTTTGCGCAGGATGTGGATGCGATCCTGGCGCTGGTCGATGGCGACACCGCCGGGGTGGTGGTCAACACGCCGCACAATCCCAGCGGATCGGTGATGCCGCGCGCGGAGATCGCACGGCTGGCGGCGGCGCTGGCCGAGCGCGGCGTGCCGCTGCTGGTCGATGAGGTCTACCATCCGCTCTATTTCGGCGCGCCGCAGCAATCGGCCGCAGGCATCCCCAATGTCTATGTCACCAGCGACATGTCGAAGGCGCTGTCGCTGCCGGGGCTCCGGATGGGCTGGATCATCGCGCCCGACGACGCACAGCGCGCCCGGATCATCGACGCGCGCAGTTATTTCACGATCAGCAGTTCGCCGCTGCTGGAGCGGCTGGCGACCCATGCGCTGGAGCATAGCGCGGCCATCACCGATCGGTTGAAGGCCGTTGCCACTGTCAACATCGCTGTCCTCGACCGACTGATCGCGGAAGCCGACGGCAAGCTGCAATGGGTGCGGCCGCAGGGGGGCACCACCGCCTTCCCCTGGCTGGGCGACGGGCGCAACAGCCGACCGCTGTGCGAGGCGCTGGCGGCGCAGGGTGTGCTGCTGGCGCCGGGCGACTGCTTCGGTCAACCGGCGCATATCCGGCTGGGCTTCGCGCAGCAGGCCGAAGGCTTCGCGATCGCGGTGGAGCGGATCGCGACTGCCCTCACTATAGTTTAGCTCCGGCCGAACCAGCCCTTCATCCGGCGGAACAGGCCGCGCTCGCTGACCGCTTCGAACATCTCGTCCGGGCCTTCGGGATCAAGCACCTCATTGTCGGCGAGCCAGGCCTGGACATCGGCGAGGTCCGGCACCTCATAGGGGCGCAGGGTGCGACCCGGCTTGGTGCGCAATTCCTCGATCGCGGCGATCAGGCCGCGCTGGGCGATCACCGCCGACACCCGTTCGCGCGGCAAGTCGAGATGTTCGGCGATCAGGTCGTCGCGAATGGCCAAGATCGCCTCCTGCCGGCCGTCATTGCCGGGCAGCGCGGTGTCGATCACCACGTCGCATTCGGTATCGAGCCGCATCGAGCGGTTGTTCATGTTGGACGATCCGACGCGGATCAGCCGATCGTCGACGATCAATATCTTGGCATGGACATAGATGGGGGCGCCGCGCGTGGTGAAGGGGTGGTAGATGCGCAGCTTGCCATGCGGGTCACGCTCCTTGAGCGCCTCGAACAGGCGGGCGCGAGCGGTGTCCATCGCCTGCTGTTCCAGCCAGCCATCGGCCTGGAGCGGGTTGATGATGACGATGTCCGGTCCGTCCGGATCACCCAGCCGCTTGGCGATCGCCTCGGCAATGCGACGCGAGGCGAAATATTGGCTTTCGGCATAGATGCAGTGCCGGGCGGCCGCGATCTGGTGGAGATAGAGCTTCTCGATCTCGATCAGTTCGTCCTGATCGTCCATCTTCGGCGCGGAGCGGGCAATGGCGACGTCGACATGCTCGAAATGGACCGGCAGCGCGTCGGGCCAGCAATCATATTCACCCTCGACCGGGGCCAGTTCATCACCGCCGGCGCCGACCCAGCGGGCGCGGGCATGGTCGCCCAGCGCCATCGCCACCGGCCCCTGCAAGGCGGTGGTCGCATCATGCCAGGGGCCATAGGGCGAGCCGTCGGGATGGCGACGGGCAGGATCCTCGTCGCGATGATGGCGCGTGTCCCAGCGGTCGCCGGTCATGTCGATGCCGCCGCAAAAGGCGAAGCAATCGTCGATCACCACGATCTTCTGGTGATGCGAGGCGGCGGGGGGATGATGGCCGTCCAGCTTCAACGTGACGCGCGGATGGGCCATCCATTTGAGCGTGGTGAAGAGGTTGGTCGGCCGGACCATCGACTTCATCGCGCCCATGTCCCAGCGCAGCAGATAGATTTCCAGGTCCGGCGTGCGTTCCACCAGCCAGCTGATGAAGTCGCCGATCACCACCGGCGCGCCATCATCGGCCTGGTCTTCGCGGATCAGGCTGATCGCGGCGTCGAAATCCCAGCCGATCAGCATGATCCGCTTCTTCGCCTTCAGCATCGCGGCGCGGGCATGGCGGAAATAGGCGTCGGCATCGACGATCACGCTGGCGCGCACCGCCTGTTCGATGCGCCAGCAATCCTCGCCGGGGGTGGGGAGACCGGTCATGCTCATGCGCCGGCACTCCCGACGACCAGACAGGCAAGGAACATCAGCAATCCTGCAAAACGGTTGGAGCGGAATTTGACGAGCGGATCGGTGCCGTCTTCCTTCAGCGTGCCGACCTGCCAGAGCAGATGGGCGGCCATCGGCGCCAGCGCGACCAGCGCCAGCAGCTGCGGCCGGACCTGCCAGATGGCACTGGCCCAGAGCGCAAGCGCGACGAGATAGCAGAGCGTTACCCCGCCCCGGACATGGCGGCCCATCGACAGGGCGCTGGAGCCGATGCCGATCAGCGCGTCATCCTCCCGGTCCTGCAGCGCATAGATGGTATCATAGCCCAGCACCCAGAAGATGCAGCCGGCATAGAGGCACAGGCCCGGCAGGGTCAGCGCGCCGGCAATCTCGCTCCAGCCGACCAGCGCCGCCCAGGAAAAGACGATGCCGAGCCAGACCTGCGGCCAGCCGGTGATCCGCTTCATGAAGGGATAGGCGGCAACCAGTGCCAGCGAGCCGAGCGCCACGACCTGGGCATAGCCGCTGAGCTGAAACAGCACGATCAGGCCGATCAGGCAGAGCGCGAGCAGCCAGGCCCAGGCGGTCTTGACCGACATCGCGCCGCTGGCGAGCGGCCGGGCGGCGGTGCGCGCGACCCGCGCGTCGAGATCGCGATCGACGATGTCGTTGAAGACGCAGCCTGCGCCGCGCATCGCGATGCTGCCGAGCAGCAGCCAGAGGATCAGCGGCCAGCGGACAAAGGCACCGCCCGCCAGTGCCACCGCCCAGGCCCCAGGCCAGAACAGCAGCCACCAGCCGATCGGCCGGTCGAGTCGGGCCAGAGAGGCCAGGATTCGCGGGGTTTCCGGCAGGCGCGCAAGCAGGCCGCGCGCTTCGCTGTCGGGGACGATCGACTGATTCACTGCAACTCCGTTCGTCCCGCGCTTGTCGGGAACGCGCTTTCCTCTTTAGGGAAGATCGGGCCGACGACAAGCGCGGCCGGAATGGACGAGACAAAATGACCGCTACCCCCGCCTGGCCGCCGCAGAGCGCCCCGCGCCTGCATGTCGAAACGCTGCTGGGCGAAGGGGTGGCCGTGCCGGTCGACGGCAACGGCGCCCATTATCTGATCAGCGTGATGCGGGTGAAGCCGGACGATATCGTGCTGCTGTTCGACGGCAAGTCGGGCGAATGGGCGGCGCGGGCGCGGGATATCCGCAAGCGCGACCTGGTGCTGGAATGTGTGGCCCAGACCAAGCCGCCGGAGGTGGTGCCCGATTTCTGGCTGTGCTGCGCGCCGATCAAGAAGGGGCGGATCGACCTGATCGCGGAAAAGGCGTGCGAGCTGGGCGTGGCGCGATTGCAGCCGGTGCTGACCCGGCGGGCGGTGGTCGACAAGCTCAATCTCGACCGGCTGCACGCCCATCTGGTCGAGGCAGCCGAACAATGCGGCCGCACCGCCCTGCCCGAGCTGACCGAGATGGTGAAGCTCGACGCGCTGCTGAAGGGCTGGTCGGCCGAGCGACATCTGTTCTTCGCCGACGAGACTGGTGGGGCATTACTGGACGAAACCTTGCGCGCCCATCCCGGCCCGGCAGCCTTCCTGGTCGGGCCGGAGGGCGGATTCGATCCGGCCGAGCGCGAGGCGATCCGGGCGACGCCGGGTGCCGTTCCTGTGTCGCTTGGCCCGCGAATCCTGCGCGCGGAGACGGCCGCGATCGCCGCGACGGCGGCCTGGATGACGGTGAATGGCGACTGGGGCTAATGGTTTTCTTCCGCAACCAATTGAAGCGGACATAGGCCTGCCTTATCTGTCGCATTCGCGCCTCGATTTGACGCGCAAAGGGGAAAGACTAAGGGCGGGGCATGAGCACCAGAACAGACTCGGGCGGACATGATCCCGTCATCGAAAGCCGCGACCAGCTGATCGCGGCCTTTGCCAAGGGCGCCAAGCCCAAGGATCGCTGGCGGATTGGCACCGAACACGAGAAATTCGTCTATTCGACGAAGGACCATCACGCCCCGGCCTATGAGGAAAAGGGCGGCATCCACACGCTGCTGATCGGCCTGACCCGCTATGGCTGGAGCCCGGTGTTCGAGGGCGAGAATATCATCGCCTTGTCCGGCGCCGACGGCACGATCAGCCTGGAACCCGCAGGCCAGTTGGAACTCAGCGGTGCGCCGCTCGACAATCTGCACCAGACCTGCGCCGAGACCGGCCGCCATCTGGAACAGGTCAAATATGTCGGCGACATGCTGGGGCTGGGCTTCCTGGGGCTGGGCATGTGGCCCGACAAGACCCGCGCCGAACTGCCGATCATGCCCAAGGGCCGGTACGACATCATGCTGCGGCACATGCCGCGCGTGGGATCGATGGGCCTGGACATGATGCTGCGCACCTGCACCATCCAGACCAACCTCGATTATGGCAGCGAGGCGGACATGGTGCAGAAGTTCCGTGTCTCGCTGGCGCTGCAGCCGCTCGGCACCGCGCTGTTCGCCAATTCGCCCTTCACCGAGGGCAAGCCGAACGGCTTCCTGTCCTATCGCAGCCATATCTGGTCGGACACCGACCCGCAGCGCACCGGCATGCTGCCCTTCGTGTTCGAGGATGGCTTCGGTTACGAGCGCTATGCCGACTATGCGCTCGATGTGCCGATGTATTTCGTCTATCGCGACGGCAAATATATCGACGCGGCGGGGCTTAGTTTCCGCGACTTCCTCGACGGCAAGCTGTCGGTGCTGCCGGGCGAGAAGCCGACCGAGAAGGATTGGGAGGATCATCTCTCCACCGCCTTCCCCGAAGTGCGCCTCAAGAGCTTCCTGGAAATGCGCGGGTCCGACGGCGGGCCGTGGAATCGCATCTGCGCGCTGCCGGCTTTGTGGGTCGGCCTGCTCTATGACCAGGGTGCGCTCGACGCGGCTTGGGATCTGGTCAAGGACTGGAGCATGGAAGAGCGGCAGATACTGCGCGATTCCGTGCCGAAGCTGGGCCTCGACGCGCCGGTGTCGGGCGGGCGTACGCTGCGCGACATCGCGCCGCAGGTGCTGGATATCGCCCGCTCAGGGTTGGCCGCGCGCCAGCGGTTCAACGCGGCGGGCGACAATGAGACCGGCTATCTGTCGGCGCTCGACGAAGTGATCGCGACCGGCAAGACCCCGGCCGAGCGGCTGCTCGACCGCTATCATGGCGAATGGGGCGGCGATGTCAGCCGCGTCTATGCCGAGGAAAGCTTCTGATCCTACCCGGCCCGCCGGTCATTCGGCGGGCTGGGTTTCCCGTGGCGCGTCCGGCTTGCGGCCGACGACCCAGGCGAAGAAGCGTGGCACCGGGGCATTGCGCGCCATCCAGTCGCTATAGGCCCGATAGGCGGGATCGGCGGACAGATGCTGTTCCTCCGTCTTGGCCCGCCAATAATAGACAGCGTTGGTCACCCCCAGCAGCGCGCAATTGCGCACCATGTCGGTCAGGCTGCCCGTGGTGGTGAGGAAGGGCAGCGACGAGAACCACCAGAAGAGATTCTTGGTCAGATAGGCCGGGTGACGGGTCCAGCGATAAGGCCCATGGGTCAATATGCCGCGATGGGTGAGGTTGGAGAAACGGATGCCGAAGGCGACCGTCGCCCAGGCATAGATGGCGGTCAGCAGCACCAGCAAGGCGCCCAGCCCCCATTGCAGCGCCGGCATGCCCCGCGTCCAGACATCCCATTCGGCGCCGCCGCCATGATAGTCGAACGGGCCGCCCGCCCCCATCATGACGAAGGGCGGATAGCAAAGCAGAGCCGCGAGCCAGCCGCCCAGATAGGGATTGGCGGTGCGGATATGGGAATCCAGCGGCTTCATCGTCAGCAGATAGCCGACCGTCGCCATGCAGACGTCGATCATGAACATGATGCCGATCAGGAAGCCGGTCAGCGCGACCGGATTGCGCAGCAGGTCGTCGAGCCGCCAGTCGATGACGCTGGTGAAATTGCCCGGCACGATGCTGATCATGAAGGCGGTGAAAAAGCCCTTCACCGCCCAGGCGCGGGCATGGTTGGCGACCTGCGCCATGTCCGCCTTGCCGGCCGCGCCGCCAATGACCCATTGGCCGAAGGCGAAACAGGCATCGCGCGGTTCGACCAGCCGGCGGTCGAGCCAGATGACATAGGGAATGGACAGCAACAGCAGCCAGGGCGCCGCCGCCATCAGCAGGTCCATGGCGAAGCGATAGTTGCCGGTCCAATACCAGCGGCCGATGCAGTAGCAGACGGCAATCGCGAGCCATGTCGCCCACAGGCCCGCAATCTTCACCAGGCTGATGTCGAGCATGCTGCGGACCGAGCGAGCCGGCGCGTTCCAGTCGATGCCGGTGCTGGGGTTGCGATGCACCTTGTCCACCAGCAGCGACCAGAGCACCATCGGTATGCCACAGGCGACCACCGCGGCCAGGCCCGCATTCGGCCCGTTCATGCCATAATGGCGCGCCACCAGGGTCCAGAGGCCGAGGCCGACAAGGCCGGCAAGGCCGACACCATGGCTGACGGCGGATTTGGGGCAGGGATCGGCGCTCTTGCTCATGGGATCGGGCTTATAGCCGATATTGGTAAGCAAGCCATGAAGCCCATGGCTCAGCCGCCCAGTACGTTGATGGTGAAGGCGAGGATGCCGAGGTTGAAGACGAAGGCGGCGAGGCAATGGAGCGTCACCGTGCGGCGCATGCCGGTCGAGGTGATCGACACGTCGGAGGTCTGGAAGGTCATGCCCAGGGTGAAGCCGAAATAGAGGAAGTCCCAATAGACCGGCTCGTCCGTGTCCGGGAAATCCAGGCCGCCCGCATCCTTGCCCTTGTCGTCGGCGAGGTAGAAGGCATGGGCATAGTGCATCGCATAGACGAGGTTGGAAAAGAGCCAGGCGATGACGAGCGTCGCCAGCAGCAGCACGACACTTTCCGCGTCGGGATGGCCCGGCGCGCTGGCGGCGACGCCGACCGCGACCAGGATGACGACGCACACCACCCCGGTCAGCAGCAGCATCAGTTGCCGGTTGGCGTCATTGAGCACGGCCTTGCGCCGCATCTGGGCCGGATCGGAATCGATGAGCGGCACGGCGGCGAGGCAGAAGGCGATGGCAGCAAGGTCGAACCCGCCCATCACCGCCTCATGCCAGGGCAGCCACAGCATCAGTGGCGCGATCGACAGCAGCAGCATGAGGAACATGCCGTAGCGCCAGGGGAAGAGGGTGGATCGCTTCTGCGTCTTGGCCATGGCGCA
Organism: Sphingobium sp. L-44; assembly: GCF_056859495.1. NCBI lineage: Bacteria > Pseudomonadati > Pseudomonadota > Alphaproteobacteria > Sphingomonadales > Sphingobiaceae > Sphingobium > Sphingobium sp. L-44. Next base: position 85,674 of record NZ_JBSXOQ010000074.1, read on the forward strand.
TCAAAGGCCCGAAAATGCCGCCGTGCAAGCGTTTAGAGTACGGTCGCCACCAGGCCGAGTGCCGCTGCCTCATTGGCTTCCAGATACCAGTTTTCCGGCGCGCGCTGCAGCACCTCCTCCATCGTCACCTGCGACCCCAGGATGAGATTGGCAAAGCCCTCATTCTGGATCGCGATCGATGCCTCGATCTCGTGGAGCGAGGCCTTCAATGTCGCGATGCAGGTGGAGAGCGGCCCTTCGAGATGGATATTCTTGGTGATGAGCCGCTCATGGATCATCAGCCGGGTGCCGCGCGTCAGGTAGCGATTTTCGGTGGCGAAGAAGCTCATGAAGGTGGCGCCGGCGGAATAGACCGCGGTCTTGCCGAGGAAGACCAGCCGCCGTTCGGGATAGAGGTCCGAATGGAAGCGGATATCCTCCCCCATCATCCGCGCAATCTCCGGATCGCCGCCCAGGGTGGAGATTTCCACCACCACCAGCCCCTGCTGCGGCGCGGTGGACAGGCAATTCTTGAAATGCAGATACATGCCATGGTCGACCACGCCCGACAGCATGATCGCGGGAAATTCGAAATCCTTGGGGGTCAGCATCGGCGCGGTCATCAGCATCGTCTCTTGGTCCTTTGGCGGATGGCAATCGACCGGCATTACGCACGGGTCGCCATTTGGTGCCCGACCCGCCATGCGCTTTTGTCTGGCGTGGGGCGCAAGAGGCTGTAAAGAACAGATCATGACCATGGGGCAATGGCGATGATCGCGAAACTCAAAGGACGGCTGGACAGCACGGGCATCGACCATGCCATCATCGATGTCGGCGGGGTCGGCTATCTGGTCGGCGCGTCGTCGCGGACGCTGGCGGCGTTCGGCCCGGTGGGCGAGGCGGTGACCATCCATACCGAGATGCTGGTGGCCGAGGATTCGATCCGGCTGGTCGGCTTTGCCCGTGCCGAGGAACGCGACTGGTATCGGCTGCTGACCCATGTGCAAGGCGTGGGATCGCGCGTGGCGCTGGCGATATTGTCGGCGCTGGAGCCGCTGGAACTGCATCGTGCGATCATGATGGGCGACAAGGCGATGATCGCGCGCGCCAATGGCGTCGGCCCCAAGCTGGCGCAGCGCATCGTCAATGAGCTGAAGGACAAGATCGGCGCCGCCCCGGCCGGGGCGCCGGGCATGCCAGGCGTTATCGCGCTGCCGACCGGCAGCTTTGCCGCCGATGCGCTGTCGGCGTTGCAGAATCTGGGCTTCAAACCGGCCGAGGCAAGCGGCGCGGTGGCCGCCGCCGAAGAGGAACTGGGCGACGGCGCCAGCCTTGACGCGCTGGTCCGCCTGGCACTGCGGAAGGCGGCGAAGTGAGCGAAGAGGATCGCCTGATCACCCCGGCCCGCCGGGCCGAGGATGTCGATGCGGCGTTGCGGCCCAAGTCGCTCGACGAATTTGTCGGGCAGCAGGCGGCGCGCGAGAATTTGCGTATCTTCATCCAGGCGGCGCGCACCCGTGGCGAGGCGCTGGACCATGTGCTGTTCTTCGGCCCGCCGGGGCTTGGCAAGACGACGCTGGCGCAGATCGTCGCCAAGGAAATGGGCGTGGGTTTCCGCGCCACGTCCGGCCCGGTGATCGCCAAGTCCGGCGACCTGGCCGCCTTGCTCACCAATCTGGACGAGGGCGATGTCCTGTTCGTCGACGAGATTCACCGGCTCAATCCGGCGGTCGAGGAAGTGCTCTATCCCGCGATGGAGGACCGGGCGCTCGACCTGATGATCGGCGAAGGGCCGTCGGCCCGGTCGGTGCGGATTGACCTGCCGCGCTTCACCCTGGTCGGCGCGACCACGCGCCAGGGTCTGCTAACGACGCCGCTGCGCGATCGGTTCGGCATTCCGGTGCGGCTGCAATTCTACACGGTCGATGAACTGGAACTGGTGGTGCGGCGCGCGGCGCGGCTGCTGGACCTGGCGATCACGTCGGACGGCGCGATCGAGATCGCCCGCCGATCGCGCGGGACGCCGCGCATCGCCGGGCGGCTGCTGCGCCGGGTGCGCGACTTTGCAAATGTCGCCGGCGCCCCGACCGTCGATGCCAAGGTGGCGGACGCGGCGCTGCAACGGCTGGAGGTCGATCATCTCGGCCTCGACCTGATGGACCGGCGCTATCTGCACATGATCGCCGACATCTATCGCGGCGGGCCGGTGGGGGTCGAGACGCTGGCGGCCGGTCTGTCCGAAGCGCGCGACACGATCGAGGAAGTGGTCGAACCCTATCTGATCCAGCTGGGGCTGATCGCCCGCACCGCGCGGGGTCGCTGCCTCAATGGGCCGGGCTGGAAGCATCTGGGCCTCAATCCCCCGGCCGGGTCGCAGGACGGGCTGTTCGACTGATCCCATTGGCGCTTGCGCCATCCGGCCAGCCTTTCTAGAGCGCGCGCTTTCCCGATTCGACGCAGCGATATGCGCCGAAACCCGTTATTGTGCATGGCCGTTACGGCAAGGCCGGGCTATAGCCAGCTGGCGCTGCAGGCGCGCGGCAGACGCGCCGATGTAAGAGGAGTTGAGCCTGTGAGGGCGATCGAACGTTTCCCCAATCTGGTCACCATGTTCTTTGCCCGCGCCAAGGAAAAGGGCGACGCGCCCTTCCTGTGGCGCAAGACGCAGGGGACATGGCAGTCGCTGAGCTGGGCCGAAGTGGCGCGCCAGGTGGCAGCGATGGCGGCCGGGCTGAAGGCGGAAGGGCTGAAGCCCGGCGACCCGGTGATGCTGGTCAGCGAAAATCGCCCGGAATTCTGCATCGCTGATCTGGCGATCATGGCCGCCGGCTGCATCACGGTGCCGACCTACACCACCAATACGACGCGTGACCATCAGCATATCCTGACCGACAGCGGCGCGCGCGCGGTGATCGTGTCGACCGCCAAGCTGGCGACGACGCTGATGCCGGCGGTGCTGCGATCGCAGGTCAGCCTGGTCATTCCGATGGAGCCGATCCGCGGTGCGCAGGGCAATTATACCTGCCGCCTGTGGTCCGACCTGATCGCCGCCCATCCGGCCGATGTCGATGCCTGTGCGCTGGCCCAGACCGCCGCGCGCAGCGACCAGGCGTGCATCATCTATACCAGCGGCACCGGTGGCGCCCCGCGCGGCGTGATGCAGCATCATGGCGCGATCCTGGCCAATGTCGAAGGTGCCGGCCAAGTGGTGCTGGAGGATTTCGGCTGGGGCGACGAGGTCTTTCTGTCCTTCCTGCCCCTGAGCCATGCCTATGAGCATAGCGGCGGCCAGTTCCTGCCGATGCTGCTGGGCGGGCAGATCTATTATGCCGAGGGGCTGGAGAAGCTGGCCAGCAATATCGAGGAAGCCCGGCCGACCATCATGGTCGTGGTGCCGCGCCTGTTCGAGGTGCTGCGCACCCGCATCATCAAGTCGATCGAGAAGCAGGGCAAATTCCCCACCTATCTGCTCAACCAGGCCCTGCGCATCGCCGCCAAGGAACAGCAGGGCAAGTCGTCGATCGTCGACCTGCCGATGAAGGCGCTGCTGTCGCGCACCCTGATCCCCAAGATTCGTGCGCGGTTCGGCGGGCGGATGAAGGCGCTGGTGTCGGGCGGAGCGCCGCTGAACCCGGATGTCGGCCTGTTCTTCGAGGCGATGGGGCTGATGCTGCTGCAGGGCTATGGCCAGACCGAGGCCGGGCCGGTTATCAGCTGCAACCGCCCCGCCGCCGGCATCGCGATGGACACGGTCGGCCCGCCGCTGGACGGGGTCGAGGTGAAGATCGCCGAGGATGGCGAGATATTGGTGCGCGGCGAGCTGGTGATGCACGGCTATTGGCGCAACCCGGCCGAGACCGAGAAGGTGCTGAAGAATGGCTGGCTGCATACCGGTGACATTGGCGAGATCGACGATCGCGGCCGCATCCGCATCACCGACCGCAAGAAGGATCTGATCGTCAACGACAAGGGCGACAATGTGTCGCCGCAGAAGGTCGAGGGCATGCTGACGCTGCAGCCGGAGATCGGCCAGGCGATGGTCTATGGCGATCGTCGCCCGCATCTGGTCGGCCTGCTGGTGCCGGATTCGGAATGGACGATGGAATGGGCGGCCGCCAATGGCCGGCCGATCAAGGGCATCACCGATGATCCGACCTATCTGGCGGCGCTGCGCGCGGCGGTTGATCGGGTCAATGACGATCTGTCGGTGATCGAGCGGGTGCGCCGCTTCATCCTGGCGGATGAGCCGTTCGCGATCGAGAATGAGGAGCTGACGCCGTCGATGAAGATCCGGCGCCATGTCATCCGCAAACGCTATCAGGACCGGCTGGACGCGCTCTATAAAGGGTAAGCGCGTCCCCGGACCTATTTTGCCGGTGCGCGATAGGGGATGAAATCGCCCAGCGCGCAATTGCCGGTGGCGATGCCGCTGACCAGATCGGCGCTGCTGGTGATGTCGCCCCGGCAATATTGCGAGCCGAAGGTGCGCACGATCATCGTGTCGCCGCGGGCAAGGCCATTGCAGCTGCCAATCAGCTCATTCTTGTAAACCAGCTTCTTGCTGACACGATAGAGCAGCGTATTGCCGCTGATGACGGTGAAATTGGTCTGCGGCTCGCGATTGACGCAGGTCACCTTATCGCCCGGCACCAGTCCGGCCAGCGCCTTGTCCATCTTGGCCGCCTGCTTCTCGGTCAGCGGCGTGGGCTCATAAGTGCCGCTGCAGGCCGCCAGCGCCAGCGGGGCCAGACATATCCATGCGCGCATCGCCTCTCTCCATCCATGTCCTTGCAAACAGGACGCCATGATAGCGCGGAATCCGTCGAGGACCGCGCCTAAAATGCGTCCTTTCCGGCGCGCCGCTCCGCCAGTTGGGCGACGTCCTGCGCGCGCATGAAGATGTTGGTGTCGCGTTCCAGCGCGATGGTGGTGGGCACTGTCGGCTCGCCATGCGCACGGGCCGCAACGACATCCGCCATGCGCGCCTGAAGCGCGGCATTGTCCGGCTCCACGGTCAGCGCGAAACGGCCATTGCTCTCGGTATATTCATGGGCGCAATAGACGATCGTGTCACCCGGCAGCGCCTTGAAACGCTGCATGTTCGCAAACATCTGGGCTGGTGTCCCTTCGAACAGGCGGCCGCAGCCCATGGCGAAGAGGGTGTCGCCAACGAAGAGGATCGCGTCATCGGCCAGATGATAGGCGATATGGCCGGCAGTATGGGCGGGAACGGCCATCACCATGGCGACATGATCGCCGATGCGGACGCTGTCCCCCTCCCCCACTCGCCGGTCGAGCGTGTCGATCTTCGCCGCTTCGGCCGCCGGGCCGGTGATGATGCAGCCGGTCGCGGCCTTGATGCCGGCATTGCCGCCGACATGATCGGGGTGCCAATGAGTGTTCCAGATCTGGTCGATGGTCCAGCCGCGTTCCGCAGCCGCCGCCAGCACGGGGTCGGCGACCGACGGGTCGACCGCGACCGTCTGGCCGCTGGCATCATCATGCAGCAGCCAGACATAATTGTCCGAGAGGACGGGGACGCGGACGACCTGCAGCATCGGCTTACCAGACCCCGATATTGGGCATCGACACCCAGGGTTCGGCCGGGTCGAGCCGGCCGTCCTGCAGCAGTTCGACCGAGATATTGTCGGGGGTGCGGATGAAGGCCATGTGGCCATCGCGCGGCGGGCGGTTGATGATGATGCCGGCGTCCATCAGCCGCTGGCAGGTCTCGTAGATATTGTCGACCTGATAGGCGAGATGGCCGAAATTGCGACCGCCATCATAGACTTCCGCCGGGCTGCCATCCTGCGGCGGCCAGTTGTAGGTGAGTTCCACCTGCGCGTCCTCGTCACCCGGCGCGGCCAGATAGACGAGGGTGAAGCGGCCCGCCTCGCTGTCGAAGCGCTTGACTTCGCTGAGGCCGAGCAGCTCGAAAAAGCCGATGGTCTTGTCGAGATCCGTGACGCGGATCATCGTGTGCAGATATTTGAGCAAGGCTTTCTCCGTTCGTCGCCATAAAGCAACGGTTCATCGGTAGATTGGCAGATGGTTCCCTAGATAGGACCGGGACCGGCCCGGCGGAAGAGGAAAGCGATCATGGCTCTGGAAATGCGGGACAAGGTGCTTCTGGGTTCGGCGGCGGTACTGGCGATCGGCGTGATCGCGGGCGGCTATCTGCTGGGTGACGGCCTCAAGCGCGCTAGGGCGGCGGACCGGTCGGTCACGGTGCGGGGCCTGGCCGAGAAGGACGTGACCGCCGACCTTGCCACCTGGTCGATCAGCTATTCGGCGACTGGCACCGACCTGCCGACGGTAAGGGCGGAAATCGACGCCAATACCCAGCAGCTCAAGGCCTATTTCGCCAGCCTGGGGTTCAAGCCCGACGCGCTGACCCCGGTCGGCGCGGGCGTGAACCAATATCTCAACAATGGCATCAACAATATCACCATCACCCAGCGGATGCTGCTGCGCACCACCGACATTGCCCGCGCCCAGCGTGCCGTCGCCCAGCAGTTTGACCTGGTCCGGCGCGGCGTGACGCTGCAGGAAGGATCGGGGATGCGCTACAGCTTCACCAGGCTCAACGACCTCAAACCCCCGATGGTCGCGGCGGCGACACGCGATGCGCGCGCGGCGGCCGAGCAGTTCGCCAAGGATTCAGGGTCCGGCGTCGGCGGCATCAAGAGCGCGACCCAGGGCTATTTCTCGATCGACCCGCGCGACGGCGAGGGTGACGACGGATCGAGCGACACGCCCTACAAGAAGGTGCGCGTCGTCACGACCGTGGATTTCTATCTGAAATAGGGTCAGCAGCGGCCCCGGCGGCGGTCCTTCTTCGAACAGTCGCTCTTGTCGCCGATGATCGCACCGGCGGTGCCACCGATGACAGCACCCTCGGTGGTGCCGAGGCCGGTCGCGCTGCCGATCACCGCGCCGCCAGCGCCACCGATCAGGCCACCACGGGTTGCACCGCGCGAGCAGGCCGTGAGCGAGGTCGCGCCAGCCAGCAACAGGCCGAGCGCCATCATGCGGGAAAATTTGCCAGTCATATCATCACCGTCCGTTCCTTTATCCCGCTCGGTCGGCGAACGGACGGGATCGGACGGGGGTTCCGTGACAAAGTCTTGCTGATCAATCAGCCCGCTGGCTTGGGCGCCGTTGCCTCCGGTTCCAGACGTCCCAGATTTTCCGCCGCCGCCTTGCCCGCAGACGAGTCCGGCGACAATTTGGCCGCACGCTGCCAGGCTGAGCGGGCGATGTCGGCATGGTCGGTCAGGACCGCGATATTGCCCTCCTCCAGCGCGACCGAGGCATCATCGGGCGACAATTGCACCGCGCGGGCGATGTGCGCCTGGGCCAGTGACAGTTCGCCGGTGCGGCGCGCCAGCGTGGCCGACAGCAGCCAGGCGAGCGGATCCTTGGGCGCCTGGGCAAGCGCGGTGTCGAGCGAACCGCGCGCGCCATCGACATCGCCCAGCGCCACCAGCGCGCGGGCGCGGTCGAGATGCAGTTCGCCCTTTTCCATGCCGTCGGGCAGGCCGCGCGCCAGCGCCGCGTCGAAATCCTCCCGCGCCTTCTTCGCGTCGCCACTGGCAAGGGCGGCATTGCCGGCCTGACCCCAGAGGCGCGCGCTCTGCACAATCTCGCCGCCGCGCTCGGCTTCCTCGGCTGCCTGTTCGAAGGCGACGATCGCCGGCCCCCAGCGCTCCGCCCGCGACAGGGCAAAGCCCATGCAGTGGCGGGCGTAGAAGCTGCCGCCGTCGATCCGCCAATTCTGGGCGAAGGTGATTGCCTTGTCCGGCGATTCCAGCGCCTGGTCGAGGCAGGCCTGGAACGGTCCGGCAAATTTGGCCGGGACCGGGATGCGCCCGTCGGCATCGGGCGCCGAACGGGCGGCCGCGGCCTGTTGTACCGACGCTGCGGAGGCGGCCGCCGCTGCGGCATCCTCCTTCTTCTTGCGGCTGTTGCGCATCACCGCCTCGATCTCGGGATCATAGGCCTGCATGAACATCAGGAGGGGGAGGATGACGGGCATCAGCGATTGTCCAGAAGAGCAGCGACGGTGCGGATCAGCAGGGCGATGTCGCCGTCGCGGGAAAGGCGATGGTCGCCATCCTTAATGAGCAGCGTCTGCACATCGGATGAACGCAGCCGATCGGCGGTGCGCAACGCGATTTCCCAGGGGACATCCGTATCGCACTGGCCCTGGAGCAGCCGGACCGGGCAGTCGATCGCGATTGCATCGTCCAACAGGCGATGCGCCTGGCCGGACTGCCAGAAATCCAGCGTCGTCACATAAGGATGGTCGCCATAGGGCGTGGGTTCCTCGATCCGCCCCTCGGTCGCCAGCAGCGCCTTGTCGGCATCGGTAAAACCCCACTCCGTGAAGTCGGGCGCGGCGGCGATGCCGACCAGTCCCATGACCCGTTCCGGGCGCGCCAGCGCGATCAGCAGCGCCAGCCAGCCGCCCATCGACGATCCGACCAGCAGCAGCGGTCCCTGCGTCAGCCCGTCGATCAGGGCCAGAGCATCGTCACGCCAGCTGGCGAGCGTGCCGTCCTCGAACCGGCCCTCGCTGGCGCCGCAACCGGCATAGTCGAGCCGCAGCATCGCCCTGCCCTGCTCGGCGGCCCAGGCGTCGAGCGCGATCGCCTTGCTGCCCTCCATGTCGGACATATAGCCCGGCAGGAAGATGATGGTCGGCCCCTGCCCCGGACGATGGCGATAGGCGAGGCGCAGCCCGTCGGCACGCGCAAGAAATTGGGGGAAAGATTCGGGCGCGTTCAAGTTTCAAAGGCTCCATCGCTGTGGACCGGGGCACGGCATGGCCCCGGATTGCCATGTTTTGACGGCAAAAATAGCCCTTTCCCGTGAAAGTTCAAAAAAAACGCATTGCCGCGTTGACAGGTCTAGAGGCCGCCGTTAGAGGCGCACTCCTACCCCGTGCCCAGATGGCGGAATTGGTAGACGCACCAGCTTCAGGTGCTGGCGATCGCAAGGTCGTGGAGGTTCGAGTCCTCTTCTGGGCACCATTTGTTCTCAAAGCATTGATAATGCTGGGGGATCGTCGGCAAGACGGTCCCCAGAGAGCGTCTGCTACACAGAACTGCTACACAGTCCGGGGCACCAATCGTCCCCAAACCCTCGGAAAACT
>NZ_JBSXOQ010000075.1:0-3524 GCF_056859495.1 Sphingobium sp. L-44
AGATCGAAAACATGTTCTGCAAGCTCAAGGACTGGCGGCGCATCCACACCCGATACGACCGTTGCGCCCACACCTTCATGTCCGCCATCTGTATCGCCGCCGCCGTCATCTTCTGGCTCAATCAATGAGTCCTGAGCCTAGCTCTGTCATCGAGAACGTGTGCGATCTCGCCTTCGCTTCGCTGCTTATGCATGGTTTTGCAAAGAGGCGACAATTCCGAACGACATCCGACCATCGTAGCAGCCGGTACTAAAGTTCAGGAATATGTTCTGACAGATCGATCCGTGCCTTGTCCATATCAACGGCTGCAAAAATGAAGTTTCGCTTGTTTGCCTCCTGCGGTGTGAGCCTGCCAGTCTCGATCTCCCAATCCAGCTTGGCTCTTGCGATTGCCTTCTCGTGGGTTCGGTTCCAGACAGGATCGGGTGCTGACGTGCCGTCCCGCAGTTGCTGTCTGGCTAATCGCCATCGCGAACGTCGCTGATCTTCGTTGTCATCGATTAGGGCATCGAAAGGGCAATTTGATCGCAGTTCGCGGCCCAAGCCATCATCCTGCACCATAAGCGCCATCCAGAGTTCCTGTGGCCGACATGTCAACAGGAAGCGCCAGAAACGCTGGCCTATCGTTGCCGCCCTGGCGGCGACCCTATGATCCAGGGCAAGCCGCGCTGCCTCAACCAGAGGGCCGATGCCCTCTCGCTGGCACCGTAGCATGTCGACTAGCTGGATCGCGCGCAGCAAGCGGCAGCGCTCCCCAATAGCGTGAGCATTATGCCGCCTGTCCTCGGAAAACGCAGCGCGGTCCGTCGGTCCAGTGTGAGCTGATTTCTTGTCGCGGATGTCCTTACTCCTCATACCGCGCCTACTTTCTCAAACTCTTGCCAGCTCGTCAGCGCCGACGCGCAGCCGTTATCGCAGCAGACATCCCGGGCGTGAAGACCAAAGCCATTAGCTCCAAGCCTACGGGCAGGCACGATCAGATGGACATGCGGGTCGTTCGATGAGCCAGCCCAATATGGCACATGTAGCACCATCAGCACCGCGAGTTGCAGTTCGCGTACGAAATAGCTCAGGACCCATGCCCGGATATCTTCCCAGCTCACGTGGAGGGGCCGATCGGCTGACAAGTCAATTGTGAACTGAGCATATCCCGTCTTCTCGACCGCTGGGTGCGTGGCATCATAACGTTCGAGAAGATAGGAAAGCTGCGCATATTCACCCGGCGCATTTGTCGGTACTAGCAGGTCATGTCGGGCTGCTTCATGTCCTGCTGGCGTCAGCTTTGCGAGAACGGCGGCGGAAACGCCGTTCCTTATTCCGTCATTCTTCCAATAATAGCGGACGTAGCGAAAATGGGGATGGTCGGTGCTATCCCCAACGTAGGCGGACAGCGCCTCGGGACCAGAACGGCTCTTCTTGCCAGTCATGCTGCCCACCTCCCGGCAAAGGGGAGCATTTTTTGGCTGGTGCAGGGAAACAGGATAAGTCCCTCGGTGGAAGCCCTGACTCCAGGCTGGCCATCCTCAAGCATCGGCATGAACCACAGCCTGTCGTCGAACCAGGCAGACCGATAGTCTACGAGCCACTCGCGCCTCCTGTGGAAATGAATGTCCAGGCTCTGCGGCCAGGCCCCCGAACGTAGGAGCAGCAGGTCTAGCCCATGGCTATCTCCCATCTGCGCCAATTTTTCACGGGTTTCTGACCCAGAAACATTTGTGCCCGCAATCAGCAAATTGGCCTGTTCGAGAAGCAACATGCCTTCGGTGCCGGTCAATTGTCGGCTCGGTTCAAGATCGATCGGCGCGCCGATATCGCGCGCGATCCTCATCATCGCTCGCTGGACCGAACTGCGAACGAACGGAAGGGTTTGCGCCCCCCCATTGGGGACGCATTCTGGAATATATGTCACATTAATCACTTTCAGATTGGGGAGCCGCGCCACTGAGCCGGGCTGCACTCTCCCTTTTTTCATTCCGTTACTCAGTTGTACTGAGCTACTTGCTTACTTGATAAATCGGGCTGCGATGGCAGCCCTTGTCCCGCAGGGACAGCATCTGTTAATCCGGGCAAGATTAATGCTCGATCGCAACCATGATTATCAATCGGGCTCGGCAGGGTTCACGCTTAATTATCCTGTGACATGCATTCAGCGATCAAATCGGTTTTGGCCCGGTGTCATGTCGCACGATGCTCCGTAATCTGGGCCATTGCTCTACCCAATGGGGCGACGGGGGCGAGTGATCCTGGGCCTTTCCCGTGTCCCGCGGACCTGCAATCCGTCCCTGCAGCCGGGGGCTGTTCGGTTATCCGAACTACATGTGTTCGCGAAACGGGCATGGTTGCACCGACATTGTATTGGACTCGGCCACTATTGCGGAGAGTATGCCGCGTACCTACAAGACTTGGCACGTGCTGTTCGAGGCCGGCCAACCCTTGGCGCTGGCGGCCATTTCTTCCGCTGAGGAATTCGTATTTGTAGCCGGCAACTTTGGTATGGTTTAACTGATCAGCAAATCATCGGCGCTCGGACATAGGAACCAAAATAACTCCAAATCATATCGGATAGGCATAAGATTGCTACCAGGTACCATATGATTTCAGCCGACCTCCTGCATGGCCCTTCCATTCATTTCCCTGAACAGTTTGACGATCAATGCTAGGCGACGCTGGCTAGTAGGGCGGGCCAGGGCATCGGCCGCCAGTTGCTCAGCGCGGACGTGGATGGCCAAAAGAACAATCGCCAATTTGAACGCGCGATCATCCTGTAGGCTTTTACGTTCTTTCTGTTCTAGCCTGACCGCAAGCGACCCGCGCCACCGGCTGCGCCCCTTCAATGGCGGAATGACATCCCGGCTTTTCAGAAAAAGATGCAATGTGGCCGAATTGCGCATTGGATAAAGTTTGCATGTGTGGCGCAGATGAATGTCCGCCTCCTTAAAGCCCATGGCCTTCAACAGCAGATTGACAAAAATTTCTCCGTCTTTCAGGTTCCGGAAAAGGAATTCATTACTCCTTGTATTTTGCAACATCGCTGTGAGCGCTGTTTCCAGTACTCGAGCCTCACGCGCGCCCACCTTTCGACTGAGGCTCAGGCGGCTCTCCAGCGCCTTCAGATAGGCGGGATCTTTCGTCAGTGGGGAAAGCAGCAGCTGCCCTTTCTTGCCTTGCCAGAATCCAACTGGCAGAAGACTGTTGCTGGCCCTCCTCCAATAGACATGCTTGCCATTGCCAGCCTGCGCGTTGCCCGAAAACAGATCAATCATGTTCCGAGCGGGAATGGCATGAGGCGCAAGCCAATCCCTTGCGCGCTTCTTGGACCTCGGCTTGTGTATAGCTTGAGGCGAGGTGGGCAGCTGCTTTTCCTCTGCTGTGAATGTCGCGGGCCGGTCACGTCCGTCAATGTGGTGTAATTTCGGTGCTGGCCATCGGGCTGCATTTTCAGGCGGCCTTGGGTGTAATCTGTAGCGGCTGAACCTCCTCGGTTATGGGTGTGGCAAGGGCGGCCATGCCCTCGATCTGCATGT
>NZ_JBSXOQ010000076.1:0-25187 GCF_056859495.1 Sphingobium sp. L-44
TGATCGGATAGCGACAATACCAGCGCACCGCCCACAGGATCACATCACCCTGGAAATGGCGCCACTTGAAATCCGTCATCGTTCCGTCCGTCCAATCTCCGCCAAGCATGCTCAAGCTTCACGATTTTTGCAACAGAGCCCCAGCTACAACTGGCGAGCTACATCTTCTTCTTATGAGCCTTGGGGGGCACCTTCGTAGCGGCCCTCTAGGCTTACCTTGGATGGCGACGGCAGGGTTGCTCCCTCCCCCGCTGCTGTTCTCAGGCAGCATCGGAAACGCACGGAGATCATCGGTCATTCGCTGCCGGATTGAGATCGCCGCTCGGCATAGCGGATGACGAACGCCTCCCAGACGCGTAGCCATTCGGTGTCGGTCCGTGGCTGCTTGATCCCCGGAAAGCCTGCCCGGAACGCTGTCGCCATATCATCGACCGACCAGGGTTTGCCTTTTTCGAGGCCAATCGCTCTAAAGGCTGCCTCTCGTGTTCCGTAGCTCATCGAACCTGCAGGGAAAGCCTGCTTGGGCTCGTCCTTGCCGACCTGAGCTTTCGCTCTTGGCGCGCTGACCGATGATCTCGGTGCCGTTTGATCCGGCTGAGCACCGATGAGCCGCAAGTGTGACCCCACGAGCTTGCGCTCCAGCGGCGCCGGGGACGGGTGAAGCACGACCTTGCGTCCCGAGAGATCGACATTTGCGTTCGGATAGACAGCCGACACGAGCTGCATTGTCTCTCGAACCGTCTGACGAAAGCGCTTGCTGTCGGCATCGTTGCCGAGGTGCTTGGCAAGCTGATCCCAGGATATGACCTGACCCTTGCCTGTGATCCGCGGTAGCCGATATGCCAAATAGGTATAGAGATCGAGCGCCGTAGGGGTGCCCTTCAACTCGCGGATGGCGACTTCGTTGAGCGGTACCGCATGATCCACCAAATGGCTATAGAACGCTTCGGACATCCGGATCTCGCGGGCAAAAGCACCGTTCGCGCCCAAGCTTCCGGCATATTCGTTGGAGATCTTGACGTCTCGGACGGCGAAGGCGTTATCGCCGGCATCCGTCCCGTCCCACCGGATCTGCCACTCGCAAGCGAGCAGACGGTCGACCTGCTCGCGCATGAGGTTGGCCGTGCCGCGCGGTCCGTAGGACACGGTCTGATACCCGAGCCGGCGCATCCACTCGGTGAAGTTGCGGCCCAGATAAACATCACGCGAGCGCTTCGTGACGGCCTGGGAAAGCAAATAAATCAGCGCGACTCGCGGATAGGCTCCGTACGGAACTCCCAAGCTACGGAAGACGGGCTTTCCGTCCACCGTCTGAAGAATAGGCTTGGGATTGATGGCGAGAGCATACCTGCCGTCTTCGCGTAAGATCGGCTGGGTGTCGTCCTTCGGCCGTTTTGTGGGTAGGCTCATGGCGCAGAGCGCGGAATGGAGGAAAGCCGGAACCGGTTCTTCGTCATGAACGCGTAGGAAGGCGTCCATCGTAAGTTGGGTGCCAGCGGCCTGGGCGACCCGGCGAACCCGGTCCTCGCCGCCGTCGAGCATGGCCAGAGCGTATTGATGCCCTATCGGTTTATGGCTGTCACCGCTCATGCCTTTGCCCTTCCCCGACTCACGGGCTCTGATTGGCTCCTTTCAACAGCTTCGGACGGCTTTGGCAAGCATGTTGGCAGTTTCAGCGCCGGCAGCAGGGCGAAACCTCCAAATTTACCGATGATGTCGGTGCGGTTTGCCCCCTCCCCTTTTCAAAATTGAAAAACGATTCGCCCAATCGGATTTCTATAGGGATTCGAGTCTTTAGGTATGGGCTCCGAGATCATCGGTCGGGTCGGAACCGAGATCATCGCTTTCCGGCACCGAGTTCATCGGCTCGCACCGACATCATCGGCGGTTATCCACAGCCCTGATCCCCACAACGGCCTGAGCGCTCGGGAACGCACTGGCCGCGGAAAACCGCACCGAGATCATCGGTCGCTGCCGCAAGTCAGGAGCCGGCGAACTCTCGAAGCCCCAGAACGGCTCGGAGATCATCGGTGAAGTTGCAAGGTTGGTGGACAATTCTTGCTCCAAACTGCCAACGACGGTAGAGATTGGCTTCAATCTCACAAAGTGGCGGCCATGGCGAGCGAACAAACCTTAGAAGCACCTCAGGACGAACTGCTGGATGACGGTCTCGGCCTATTGCACCGGCGCGCGCTCACGATCCTGAAACGGATCCGGGACAACGCAATTGATCCAGAGACTGGCGCGAAGAAGGGGCCGTCCTTCCCCATCTCGAAGGCGGCGGCGCTGGTTAGCCGCACGGCTTCTGCAATCCGCGAGGCCGAACGGGACGGCCGCCTGCCGGCGCGGGGGCGGACAGCGTCCGGTCACCGGGTGCAATATTCACTCGAGGAACTCGACCATATGCGCGAGGTGTTCGGTACGCGGCCGTGGCGCTCGCCTGAGGACGTGCCGGCCATCATTTCCGTGTCGAACTTCAAGGGAGGTGTGGGCAAGTCGACGATTGCACTTCACCTAGCGCAGCATTTCGCCATTCGTGGCTATCGCGTGCTGTTCATCGACTGCGACAGCCAGGCAAGCTCGACGATGATGTTCGGGTATCGACCTGATATCGACCTGTCAGAAGAAGACACGCTTTACGGGCACTTCCACAACCCCGAGCTGCTCGGGGTTCGTAAGATCATCCGCAAGACGCATTTCTTCGGACTAGATTTGATCCCTGCCAACCTCAAGCTCTACAATCTCGAATACGAGATCGCGGGCTATCTGGCGCAGAACCAGAGCTTCGACATCATCGACATGATCGCGCAAGCGATCGATGACGTGGTCGACGACTATGACGTCGTTATCATGGATCCACCGCCAGCCCTCGGCATGGTCTCCATGGCTGTCCTCCAGGCGGCGAACGCGATGGTGATACCGGTTCCGCCGAGCGTGATTGACTTTGCGTCAACCGTTTCCTTCATCGACATGGCGCGCACTACCATGCGGCAGCTGGAAAAGCTCGCGGGGAGGGTGAAGCCGGCATACAATTTCATCCGCCTCGTCGGAAGTAGGGTGGACGAAAGCAAATCGATGCAAAGCGAAATCCTGACCATGATGCGTCAGGTTTTTGGAGGTTCGATGATCAGTTCGGTGCTGCGTACGAGCGCCGAAATCGACAACGCAAGCTCTCGCATGAAGACCGTTTTCGAACTGGATCGACCGGTCACTTCCCACGAGGTCCACAACCGCTGTGTGAAGTACCTGAACGAGGTCTGCCTCGACATCGAGAAGGATGTCCTGCGCACCTGGCAGAGCCGGGCAGGGGAGGTGGCGTGACATGAATTGCCACGTGGCAACAACTCGAAACACGTCAGTATATGAATATGTTACGTCTGGCGCGGCGAGGCACACGCAGTGGATCACCCGCGACGATGAACGCCGGTTGCCACGTGGCAACGCAACCCTCGCCAAGCGGCTTTCAGGCCAAGTTGCCACGTGGCAATCGCGGCAGGGTGGAACAATTTCAAGTGGGATAAGCGATGATGTCCAAGGGTAACAGAGGCTTCGGCAGCAGTCTTACTGAGGGTCTCGACGAGGCAACCGACGTCGACACCGCTGCGCCGGCCGAAGGCATTATGGCGAGCCGCAGCCAAGCCTTGGCCCGCATCGCATCGGGCAAGGTGGTGACAGACCGTACCGAGTGGGTCGATCCTGCGAGGTGCCGGCCGTGGCGACTTCATAATCGCGATCTCGACCATCTCAATGAAGAGACCTGTCGCGATCTCATTGACGCTTTTCTCTCGGCGAAGAAGCAGCGCATTCCGGCAATCGTCAGGAGGCTGCAAGGCGATCCCGACTTCGATTTTGAAATCATCGCCGGGGTGCGGCGCTGGTGGACGGTCAAGTGGCTTCGTGAGCATCACCATCCTGAATATGACTACCTCATCACGATCCAGTCGGTTTCCGACGAGGAAGCATTCCGGGTCTCGGACATCGAGAATCGTTCCCGCAAAGACATCTCCGATTGGGAGCGGGCGAAGGAATATTCACGTGCCCTGGCGGAGTTCTACAATGGCTCGCAGGCCGAAATGGCAGAGCACCTCAAAATATCTCGCTCGTGGCTCAGCCGGCTGCTCGACGTGGCGCGCCTGCCGCAGTCCATCGTAGCCGCCTTCAGCGATCCTCACGATATCACCGTGCGGATTGCCCGCGACGTTAAGCCGCTCTCAGTTGACGCGAAGATGTTGCCGTTGATGGAGGCAGAGGCGCGGCTGATCGAGAGCGAGCGAGCCGATCTCGGAGCCAAACTGCCGGGCGCCGAGGTCGCCAAACGGCTCGTGCGCGCGACTGTCGCCCCAAAGCAAAAGGGTGGCGCGGAAGTGGAGCTTAAGGCGAGGAACGGGAAGGCGATGTTGCGCTATACGCGGGGCAGCCGCGGCGGCCTGTCCTTGAAGGTACTGCCACGCTCGGGTGCTTCGACCGACGAGGTTCTGGAATCGATCCGCAGCCTGCTTGAACCTTGAGCAAAACCGGCGGACTGCGACTCCGGAAGCGCTAGCCAATGCGACCGGAGTGGAGGTCAGCGGCTCGCAAGAAGCGCGTCTATGCGCTCCATCTCCTGGTCGAAGGCGACAAACGCCTCGGCCAGGTCCCGGCGTGGGGGCAGGGGAGGGGGCTCCTTTGGAGGTCGGCCGCGTTTGGGCGCCACAAAGCCAAAGTCGACAGCTAGATCTGCGGCAACGAAGATGCGCCAGGAACGCCGCCGCGTAATCTCGACGAGAAGCTTGGCCGAGGCGGCTCGTGCTAGGAGCTTGCTCGCGCCAGCAAGAGTCAAGCCGAGCGCGCCAGCCACCGATTGCGGCGAAAGCACCGGATGATGGCAGCTTAGCGCAGCAAGGGCGGGAAGCATGCCTGGCCGATACTCGGCCATAATCTTGCGCTGCGCATCCCGATAAAGCCTTTCGAGTCGATCGAGGCGATCAAGCCCGGCAATGGCGGCCGCTTCAACCGAGCGAACGGCCGCTTGCCAGTCATGGTCCGCTGGCATGCGTTTGAGGCGCAGCGCCTTGGCCCCTCCCGCGAGGCAAGGCAGCGGCGTCGTCGTCAGATCGTAATCGCGCAGCGCGAAGGCCAGGCCTAGCCATGGCTCGATGGTCGCGTCGATGCGGGCATGCTGGCGAACACGCTCGAGGGCCCGGACGAGGGCTGGGTGCTCCGTGACAAAATGCGGTTCCGTTACAGCTACCGGCAGTTTGTCACGCCAGGCGAGCCGATCAGGCTCGCGCAGCGCCTGCGCCCACGCCGGGAAGCCGTCGAATACATCCACGTTGGTCGCGCGCCGCGGCCGTTCTGGAATATGGATGCCGCAGCCCCAGGAAAATACGTCGATTTCGTCGATCTCCGCCGCCTGCAGGTGGAGCGCCCGCGCATAGCCCGACCAAGCAGCTCGGCGCGCCCAGGCGGATGCGGCTGAACTGACGCAAATGCGGGCATCGAGGCGCGAAATTGCCGCTGTACACGACGCTACGCTTGCAACCATCCGCGGGCTGTAAGTGGGGCCGAAGCGGGCCGGCGAGGAAGGTGCGGGCATAGCCAACAGTAAACCGAACAGGCATCTAAGTAAATCGTGCCGAGATACACAGTGGTGATAATAGGTCGTTATCAACACTGGTGGGCTGCGGACCGATCGTGTAAGACGCCGCAGCAATATCAAGGCGCCAGAAGGAAACCCGTGAATTTCGATGATGATCCGATCCGCAAGGCGATGCGGGACCTGAACGGCACGTCCGATATCATCCGCGCCGCAACGCAGGCGGGAAGGAACGCCGATGTCCTCGCTAGGGCGCTGAAAGGGCAGCGACGCCTTGACGAGATGCTTAAGCTTCGACCGACGATCTTCGAAGAGATGGCGGCGAATCACAAGCGCATCACAGACATGCTCGAGCGCCGTCCCAACATCATCGAGGAGATGGCCCGCCGACAAAGCGAGTTCGATAAGTTCGTTTCGAGCGGCGGCTATGCGCAAGCGACCGGTCGCCTTTCCGCCTTCCAAGAGGCGCTCGCGAGCGTCGAGCGGCTCGACAAGCTCCTGCCGAAGGCTGACGTTTATCAGCGCATGCTGGGTGCGCGCCCGCTGATCCCCGATACGGTGGCCGATGCTCTGGCGCGTGGTGGCGCGCTTGCGCCCATGCTCGAACGGCTCGGCACCGCGGCCGCGCTGGACCGATCGATTGTAGAGCAGCTTGCCGGTGTCGAGGAGTTCATTGCTGGCACGAATGCCGCGCGCCTTTCCCGCGCCGCGCTTTCGTCGAACTTCCCGGACCTCGTGCCTGAGCTGCGCTTTCCCACCGCGGCCGAGATCGCCGCAGTGGACCTTGCCGGAGTTGCGGGGGTGGGTGATCCGGCAGGGGAGTGGGCGCGTGCGACCGCCGCGCAGATGGCGGGCATTGAAACCCCCTGGGTGCGCGATGATCAGCCCGAGCTTTCAATCGAGGGTTATGCCGCTTTCAAGGGCATGACCGAGATTGTGGCGCGCACCAGTCCTGCCGCCCCTCGAGCCACCCAGCTGGTGCGCGCCGAGCTTGGCGACTATCGGCGCGAGGATCAGGGCGACGAAGCGGTCGACGACGCGATGCTGGCCTCAGGCCTGCGCATCGCGCGGGGCTTCGACATGCGCTTGGCCAGCCTGCCGATGGCGCTCGTGGGCAATATATTCGTGCCCTTTGGCATGGTTCCGGAAGCACCACCCGAAGCCGACCCCGATGAGCTCGATGCGGTCATCTCCTTGATGTTCCGCCAGCTCGAGCGCCGGCTGCGGGCCTTCATCGATCGGTCGATGAAGGCCGGGGTAGGGGAGAAATGGATCCGCCAGCGCGTCCACAAGAATATCCGCGAGGAATGGGAAAGACGGCGCCAGGCCGATGTGGACGCGCAGCGCGCACCTGGAGAGCTATTCGACTATGCCGATTTCGGTGACTATCGCGGCATCATCGAACGTGGCGAGAATTGGCGCGACGTGTTCCAACCGTTCTTCAAGGTGAAAACGTCAATCGGCGAGACGCTCGGCCGCCTCAGCGTCATTCGCAATCCAGTCGCGCACGTGCGGCCTTTGACCGTCGAGGATCTGCTCGTGCTGCGTGTCGAGGGCAACCGCCTGTACCGCTGGATGGGTGAGCCCGTGCCATGATCGATAGCGCAATCCTGGCACCCCAGGGCGAGACCGATCGCCATGGCAGTCTGGCGGTTGTCGCGGACGTCCGCGAGCTGGTGGGTCCAAGAGCACCGATCGACGAGGCGCTCGTTGCCGCCGCCGTTCGAGGATGGTCTGCGAACACGCGCCGCGCCTTCCGTTCGGACCTGACTCTCTGGGGCAAATGGTGCCGTCAGAACCGGATCGCGGCCGATCGCGCCGATGCCGCGCTCGTGGCGTCCTGGATCCGCGCTCTCGCCGGCATCGACGACAGCAGCGAGACTCAGCGGGCGATGGCGACGATCGAGCGCTACATCGTCAATGTCGGTTGGGCTTACCGCATGGCTGGTCTTCCCGATCCAACGTCCATGCCGCTCGTTCGGCTTGAGAAGAAAGCGGCGCGCAAGGCTCTCGGCGTCAAGCAGCGACAGGCCCGAGCCATTCGCTTCAAAGGCGAAATATCGGACCTGGACAGCCCGGCCGTGGGGGTCTGTCTCGCTCATCTCGTCAGAGCGTGCCGGCGCGACGAACTGGGCCTTCGCGATGAGGCATTCCT
Source organism: Sphingobium sp. L-44 (assembly GCF_056859495.1). Classification (NCBI taxonomy): domain Bacteria; kingdom Pseudomonadati; phylum Pseudomonadota; class Alphaproteobacteria; order Sphingomonadales; family Sphingobiaceae; genus Sphingobium; species Sphingobium sp. L-44. The sequence goes on from NZ_JBSXOQ010000076.1 coordinate 7,731, forward strand.
GCGCGTCGCCTACGACACCGGGGCGCGGCGGTCTGAGCTCGTGGCGATCGATGTCGACCATGTCGAAGGGCCAGATACCGAGGGGGCGGGCATTCTCTTCATACCTTCGTCGAAAACCGACCAGGTGGGGGAGGGGGCCTACGCCTATCTTGCGCCCAAGACGATGGCGGCGATACGCCGCTGGCGCGACAAGGCCGATGTTCGAAAAGGCCCCCTATTCCGGCGGGTCGAAACCCATTTTGACGGGTCTGTAGCTGCTATAGGCCGAAACCGTCTCCATCCCAACAGCGTCACCTTGATTTACCGGCGGCTGATACGAGCGGCCTGGGAACGCAAGCTTCTGGGTGCGATGTCTGAAGCCGAGCTTGAGCGCTGGGTGGCCGCGGTTTCGTCGCACTCGATCCGTGTAGGCGTGGCCCAGGACAATTTCGCGGCCGGGGAAGGCTTGCCCGCGATCATGCAGGCTTACCGCTGGCGCGACCCGAAGACGGTCATGCGCTATGGTGCGCGTCTCGCGGCCAAGAGCGGCGCCAGCGCTAGACTGGCCAAACGTTTCGCTGATTGAGCGAGCTGATCGACCCAGCCGAACGACGTTCTGGTCGTGGTTGCGCTCTCGTCAGGCAGCCTTGAGCCAGCTTACATCTTTTGCATCGTCGCTCGGGCCAGCCGTGAGGCCGCCGGTCATTTGATGCCCGGCGGTCTCAACCGGCTCGGGTCAACCCGTGGCAGGCAGGCGAACCTCGAAGGTGCTCCCTTCGCCCACCGCGCTTCTGGCCAGCACGATCGAACCGTCATGAAGCTCCACCAGCTGTCGAACCAGCGCGAGGCCGATGCCGAGACCGTCTTGCGTTGCACGCGCGCCACCTTCGATCTGCTCGAAGATCTCGAAAATTCGGCTCTGCTGCTCGGCCGGTATGCCAACGCCGTTGTCGGTGACCTGCAAGAGCGCCGAGGACCCGTCCCGGCCGACACTGAGATCGATCCTTCCGCCCGGCGGGGTATATTTCACGGCATTGCCTACGAGGTTGTTGATGATCTGGGTGATCCGGGCCGGGTCCGCATCGAGCCAGATGGGCTCCGGCGTCACGTCGAGATGGAGCGCGTGCTCTGCCTCCTCGAGGGCGGGCCGAACCGCCTCCATTGCAAAGCCGAGAACCTCCTGAAGATGCAAGCGCTCCTTTCTCAAGGATATCTTGCCCTGATCGATCCGCGCGATGTCGAGGAGATCTTCGACCAACCGGGTCACATGCTTGAGACTGCGGCGCATGCCGCTGCGGATTTCGCGCGCCAGCTCGGTTCCTTCGCGCTTTTCGAGGAGCTCGAGTCCACCGCTCAGCGCCATGATCGGATTGCGGAGCTCGTGACCAAGCACGGCGAGGAAGCGGTTCTTCTGCCGGTCGGCTTCCTGAAGCGCTTTCGTGAGGCCTGCGAGTTCGTCCCTTTGTGCGATGATCTGCCGCCGCTGACCGTAGAGATCGAAGAAGACATTGGCCTTGGAGCGCAGCACGTCGGCTTCGATCGGCTTCTGGATGAAGTCTACGGCGCCCGCTTCATAGCCGCGGAAGCGCCGGGTGACGTCGGCGCTGCCTGCGGTAACGAAGATGATCGGGATATGACGCGAACGCTCGTTGGCGCGCATGATTTCGGCGAGTTCGAACCCGTCCATGCCGGGCACGCGAGCGGTGTCCGCCGTTCACGCGCTCAGTTTGCGGACGTCGATTTGTTTGGACGCAGCTTCAATGCTGATCTCGAAATGATCGGTCTGGACGACATCGATGATTCCAGCCGGCCGATATCCAACGACGTTCGTGCCGCCCCGATGGCGCAAGCTGTCATAGGCAATGCCGGCTGAGGCCGACGCGCGAATTGTCTCGCCGAATGCCTGTGCTCCGGCATAGCTGTTCGGGAGATAGGCATCGGGATAGGCTGACTGCTGGCCGCAGATATCTAGGTAATTGCCGACCAGCGTGGCGCTGTAGGAGCGATAGGTCCGTGCCATGGCCTCTACCGAGCGCGCCACCGTTTCACGCCGCAGATGATGTCCGACCTCGGCCGCAGCCGTGACGATCGAGGCCGACGCGTACCAAGCGCCAAGATCGGGACCATTGAACCGCATGCCGCCGGGCGCGACATGGAGAAAGGATGCCATGATGATGCTCGCGTTGGGACGGCCATAAACCCACTGATCGCGAGGCAGGCGATCGATCCGTTCGGCCACCAGGCGGTCGTTCGTCCAACCGGCAAGCTCCATTACGGCAGCCGCGTCGGCGGCTGTCGCCACCGTGTCGAACAGGCCGATGGGGGGAAAGCGCGACGGCACAAGTCGATACGCCGGCCGAGGCGCGGGCCTGTAGTCGGTCACCCGAAGACGATTTCGCTGTCGCTGTAGGGAGCGAAGCCTTCGTCGGCGGCGTTCGGAGCCATGTAGATGCCGCCGCGCGCACTATCGAGGAAACGGCGCACGGTCATCAGCCCGTCCTGGGTGCCGCTCGTCAGCAGATCAATCGGCGGATGGCCGCCGAACACCGGAGCGTCGTGAGGCTGGCGCAGCCAGTCGATGCCTTCATGCTCGTCGGCGAACAGCACGCCCAGCGCCTGATGAATGCCGAACAGTGCCGAGATCCGGGTAAGCACGTCGACATCGAGGGTGATGGTCCCATGTTCGCGCGCCTGCTTGCACCAGCTATGATAGGTCGATCGGGAGGGATAGCCGAGCACCAACCGGCGCTGTTCCTCGTTAAGCCCCCACAGGTCGGCAATCGCGACGAAGGTCCGCATGGCAGGTGCGCTCAGGCGGCGTCGATTGGCCGGCGCGAAGCGGGACAGGTCCAGGCGCGGCGGAAGTTCCGCCGTCTGGCCGCCGCCTTCAATCGCGTTCCTCGCCATTTGCGCCTCCTGAACGGATTTGGATATAGTCCAAATCTGGACAGTTCGCAATTGCGCGAGTGCTTGTCGCGAATGGCTGGGGGGAGGGGCGACGGCACGAGCAACCAACGCCCGTGCCGCTCCATCCATCGATCCAGCATGTCGGGCGACACGCGCAGTCGACACAATACCAGAACAGCGCTGAACGGCATCGAGACCGCTAAGCGGGACAGGTTTCCGCCGCCATAATAGCGCCCGTTGCCGATGGCGATCTGAAGGGTGCGAACCCTGACGGTCTGTCCATCGTGCGAGACGGTCGCCCGGAACGGACGGACCGCGCGCAGCGCCCGGAGCGCCGCAATGATGTAGCTCCACCGGCCAAAGCGGCGTTTCGCCTCGCGAGTCAGCGCCTGCGCCAGGTCGGCGCTGAGCCCGATGCTGGCCACGTTGAAGAAGAGGTGTCCGTTTGCTTCACCCAGGTCGATCTTCGATGTGCGCCCTATGGTGGGCAGCGACACGCATTGCTCCAGCGTGCAACCGCCAAGGCCCAAGGTCCGCGCGAGATCGTTCGCGGTGCCGGCCGGCAGCAGGGCGAGCGGCAGGCCCGTTGCGAGCAGGCCTCGCGCGGCCGCATTCATCGTTCCGTCGCCGCCTGCGACCATCACGAAATCCGCGGCGTCGCCCTGCTGGGCGATCCAGGGGCTGACCTCCTCGGATGTCCTGCTGTCGAGCCGAGTGACCGTGCAGCCCTGGTCGGCGAGCAACCGGTGCGCTGCCTCGCCCATCGCTGCGCCCGACCGGCTCAGAGCATTGATCACGAGCAGTGCGCGCGTTGGACGAGACGCCAAGACCATTCCTTTCCAAATGAGCGGCGCTTGCATGCGGACGAGGCAAGGGCAGAAAAAAGACGCCGGCGGGAAGGCAGGGGGGACGTCCCCGCCGGCAAGGTTGTTCAGGCCGGGTGCGCGGCCTGGTCCCTCGTCTTCCATAGCGACCAGCCGATGCCGGCCGCCAGGATCGCGAAGGTGACCGAAAGCGAAGCCACGGGCGGGATCTTCGCCAGCCCCAGAGCGTCGGCGACGAAGATCTTGGAGCCAATGAACACAAGCAGGATCGCCAGCGCGTACTTGAGATAGTGGAACCGGTCCACCATCGCGGCCAGGGCGAAATAGAGCGCCCTGAGGCCGAGTATGGCGAAGATGTTCGATGTGTAGACGATGAACGGATCGGTCGTGATGGCGAAGATCGCCGGCACGCTGTCGACGGCAAAGACCACGTCGACGATTTCGACCATGAGCAGGGCCAGCATGAGCGGGGTCATGAACCAGGCCTGCTTGCCGGTGGCGGGGTCTGCCTGCTTCACCCAGAAATGCTCACCATGCAGGCGGTCGGTCACGCGGAAATGCCGGCGCACGAACTTGAGCACGGGATTGGCCGCGACGTCATATTCCTTGTCGGCGAAGAGCCACATCTTGACGCCGGTGAAGATCAGGAAGGCCGCGAAGACATATAGCACCCAGCTGAACTGCTCGACCAGCGTTGCTCCGACGCCGATCATGATCGCGCGCAGGACGATGACGCCAAGGATGCCCCAGAACAGCACGCGATGCTGGTAGAGGCGCGGTACGGCGAAATAGGTGAAGATCATGGCGATGACGAAGACGTTGTCCATCGCCAGGCTTTTCTCGACAACGAAGCCGGTCAGATAGTTCATGCCCGCGGTTGCGCCCATGTACCACCAGACCCAGCCGCCGAAGGCGAGGCCGAGCAGGATGTAGGCCGCGGACGTCACCAGGCTTTCGGTGACGCCGATTTCCTTCGACTTGCGGTGCACGATGCCGAGATCGACCGCGAGCATGACGATGACGATTCCCAGGAAGCTCAGCCAGAGCCACAGCGGCTTGCCGAGCCAATCAACAAACAGGAAATCCATGTGTCTCTCCTTTCGCGGCCGGCAAGCGGCCGCGTTTGTCCCTCCGACATCGCAGACGGTCAGTCTGCCAGCGGGGCCCGGCGGGAAGAGTGACGGCGGCCGCGCGGGGCGGCGCGCCGCCGATCAGTCGAAGAGCTCTTCGAGAAAGCTCTTTCGGCGCTTCTGATAAGGCGGGTGGTAACCGCTTTGATGGGGCGGACCGCTCCAGCCGGGCGACGTCTGGGCAGCCGCGGCTGGTGGGGCGGGCGGGGCCGCACTGCGCTCGATGATCTTGTCGAGCTCGCCGCGGTCGAGCCACACGCCCCGGCAGGAGGGGCAATAGTCGATTTCGATGCCTGAGCGCTCCGACATCTGGAGCTCGGTTCTGCACGAAGGGCAAAGCATGATCAGTTCTCCTGGCGCTGGCCGAAGAAGGTCAGCAGCAGCTGGAAAAGGTTGACGAGATTGAGGTAGAGCGAGAGCGCGCTCATCACGGCGAGCTTCTCGGCGGCTTGCGTGCCGCCATAAGCCAGATAGTCCGACTTGGCGCGCTGGGTGTCGAACGCGGTGAGCGCGGTGAACACGATCACCCCGACGATGCTGAGCACGAGCTGCAAGACGCTCGAGGCGAGGAAGAGGTTGACCAGGCTCGCGATGACGACGCCGACCAGACCCATCAGCAGGAAAGTCGACCATTTCGAAAGGTCGCGGCCGGTCGTGTAGCCCCATAAGCTCATCGCGAGGAACATCGAGGCGGCGATGAAGAAGGTCGTCGCGATGCTCTGCCCGGTAAAGACCAGGAAGATGCTCGCCATGGAGATGCCCATGACCGCGGCGAACGCAAAGAACGCCGTTCGGGCCCCAGCCGTGCTCATGCGCTCGATGCGGAAGGAGAAGAAGAGGACAAAGGCCAGCGGCGCGAACATCGCCGCCCATTTGAGCGGCGTATTGAAGATCGGCTCATAGATCGCCGGGCTCGAGGCGACGCCGAGTGCGACCGCGCCGGTGATGGCGAGGCCGAGGCCCATGTTGCGGTAGATGCCCAGCATGTGCCGGCGCAGGCCGGCGTCAAAGGTTGCCGTCGCCGCGCTCGCGGCATGCGCGTTCGCAGATGGGTAGGATCTGTAACGCTCCATCGTCACACTCTCCTCGGTGTTCGCGCGAGGGCAGCGAGCCGGTCCTTCAGGGCCAGCTTGAGCTTCTTCAGGCGCATGATTTCGAAGGGGTTGGGGACCGTATGGCGCTGCTCGGCGCGAAGCGCTTCATCGATCCGCTTGTGCATCTCGTGCAGACGGAAGGCACGCCAGTTCATTGTATATCTCCTCTAGTCACAAACCATGGGTTCGATCGGAGAGCTGACGGCATTTCGGCGATGATAGGGCCCGCTTGCATGCCATCGGAACGTCCGATGTGGTCCGACATCGCACGACAGGACTTCTCGCCGCTGCCGTGCCAGAGGGGCCCGGGCCACGTCATGTAATTAGCGAAGGAGCGGTGTTCTCGCCAATCGATCTCTCCCCTCTCGGTGATAGGATTAGCCTATCGGCTTACGCGCCTACGATTGTCAGCGCCTCGCATCGGACGCATTCCGCGATACGGGCATAGGCGTCGGCAAAGGCGGCGCCGTGCCGCCAGGCCGCGGCGATGCTGCGGGTCGGTTGCCAGTTCTTGACCTCCAGCACTTTGACTCCGGCGCTGCCGCCTACTTCCGAGCGGATATAGAGATCGGGAAGTATGGTGAGCGCGAGGCCCGTCGCCGCCATCTGCCGCAGGCTATCGAGGCTAGTGCCCTCGTAATCGCGCAGCAGCTCCATTCCGAGTTCCATGCAGAAGCCAGCGACCTGCCGATGGAGATGGTGCGCTGAATGAAGGCTCAACACCTGCGCGCCCTTGAGGTCGCTTTTGCGAAGGACCGGCCGCTGCGCAAGGGGGTGGTCCGGCGCGGCCACAAGCCGGAGCCGTTCGCGAAAAAGCGGCTCGACTATCGCCCCTTCGCCGGCGATCGGCAGCGGACCGAGCAGCATGTCGAGCTGACCGCGCGCCAGCTCGAGCGCCTGTTCATCCGGAATGCCCTCGCGGATATAGAGCCGCAAGCCCGGCTGTTGGCGGTGCAGCGCCAGGATCACGTTCGACATAAGATAGGGCCCTAAGGTGGGCGTGACGCCGAAGCGGATCGTGCCGGCGTTGCCTTCCTGCGCGCGCCTGGCGAGCTCGCGCATGTCTTCCACGGCCACCAGCACGCCGCGCGCGCGTTCGGCAAGCTCGCGGCCGATGGGCGTTAGTTCGACACTGCCCTGATTGCGTTCGACAAGAACGGTTCCGAGGCGCTGCTCGAGCGCGCGCAGCTGCTGGCTGAGCGAGGGCTGAGAGACGTGACTGGCCTGCGCGGCTCGACCGAAGTGGCGCAGGTCCGCGAGGGCGACGAGATATTCGAGCTGGCGGAGTGTCGGCATGACAGGACGATAGAGCGAAACTATCGCGTGGCTCAATCCTCATTGGCGCTGTCTCTTCTCGTCAGCTAGGTCCCCGCTTCCAGTTCCACTGGAACTTCCCGGGCTGCTTCGCCGCGCGACACGGTGAGCTTGACGACATTGCCGACCTTGCGGTCGTCGAGCTTCGCCAAAAGCGCGCCGAGGCTGTCGACATCTTCTCCGTCGATCGCGGTTATGCGGTCTCCCGGCACGATCCCGCCCGGTGTCGCCGTGATGCCGACAAGGCCTGCGCGGGCCGCGGGCGATCCGGGGCGAACGCTTAGGACATAAACCCCTTCCCGTCCGGTGATCGCTTGCAGGCGTTCGTTCACCTGCTCGTCCGCTTCGACGCCGAGAGCCGGCCGAACATAGCGGCCGCTTTTGATAAGTTGCGGGACAACGCGCATGACGGTGGCGACCGGGACCGCGAAACCGATGCCTGCCGATGCGCCTGACGGGCTGAAGATCGCCGTGTTGATCCCGATCAGGCGTCCGCTCGAGTCGAGCAGCGGGCCGCCCGAGTTGCCGGGGTTGATGGCGGCGTCGGTCTGAATGAGATGTTCGATGCTGGGTCCGCCGCGCTCGCTTGGCAGCGATCGGTCGAGCGCAGAAATTATGCCGGTGGTGAGCGTCCAGTCGAGCCCGAACGGATTGCCGATGGCAAAGACCTTCTGTCCGACCTTCAGATCCTCGCTGGTACCGATGGGAACGGGTGCCGGGCGGCGCAGCGCAACGCCGATCTTGAGCAGCGCAAGATCGTGGCTCGGGCTGGCGCCGACCAGCGAGGCGCGGAACTTGCGACCGTCGGCAAGTTGGACCGTCGCCTCCGAGGCGCCCTGGATCACGTGGAAGTTGGTGACGACGTGCCCGGCGCCGTCCCAAATTAAGCCGGACCCTGTGCCGCGCGGGACGGAGAATACATTGCGCGACCAGGCGTCCTCCACCAGCTGGGATGTCGAGATATAGACGACCGATCCGCGGGCCTTTTCGAACAGGGCTATGGTCGCCTTTTCATCGCCGGCAAGGTCGCCCCGCGCCGTTACAAGCCGGGATGCGGGATCCGCTGGAGCCATCGGCTGCAGGACGCGCCACAACAGGATCAGTGCGGCGGCGCAGGCAGTGACGAGAAGACAGCGGCCGATAAAGCCGAGTTTCGCTGTTTCAGGGCTCATTCCTGAAGACATGTTGCGCCTCGGGGAATTGCGTCAAGTATCTCAGATCCCGATTGTTGCAGGCGAGCTGCCGCGAGGCTCGCGACTTGCGGATGGTGGCGGGGTGAATGGCATGCTCCTGCTATGAGCGAACGTTCCGCGCCGCTCGGACGATCGACGTCCATGATACGCTTGATCGTCGTAACGTCTGTGCCCTGACCTTGACCCCATGGTGAAGCAGCGTTCGCTATCGGCCCACTGCCGCGTACTTGTGAAATCGTGAGGTGTTGGTCAGAGGATCTGCGACGTAGATCTCGGCTTCGAAGACAGAGAAAGGACGATCATGATCGGCAAGATTCTGGGTGCGATTGCGGGCGAACGAGCGGCCAAGCACGTGCGGGGGCTCGGGGGCCCCGGCGGAGCGCTCCTTGGCGCTGGCGCAGCCGCGCTGATACGGCGTCTGGGGCCGCTCGGCCTCGTTGCGGTCGCTGTCGGCGGATATGCGCTGAAGCGGCACCTCGACGCCAAGAACGCCGAACAGCCGGGGGCAGATGGGCAGGACAACGAGATGCCTGCCAATAAAGCCAGTCAGCCCGGTCAAGCGTAAGCTCTATATCGCGCCTCTGGCGGCCCAGAGATCAGGCGCAGCCAGTGACTCCTGTTCCCGGTCCGCGAGAGCGATAACTTTCGTAAAAGCCTCATGCTGCGACAGCCAGACCTTGCCTGAGAGGCCGTCGAGCAGATGCGAGCGCTCGAGCGCGTCCATGACCGGGCCTTTGACTTCCGACAGGTGCAGGCAAACACCGGCGTCGGCAAGACGCCGATTGATCATCTCGAGGCTCTCGAGTGCGGAGGCATCGATGGCGTTGACCGCCGAGCACATCAAGATGAGGTGCCTCACGTCACGTTTTTCGGCGATTTGTTCGAGAATGGCCCCTGTGCATTATTTGGGCACAGATTCACGGTAGCGGCTTGGTGAGCAAGGGCATGAAGCCGTCGGCATCGAGCTTGAGGTTCTCCGCCCAGACATAGTCGCCCGTCAGATTTATGTGGTCCCAACCCAAAGGGGAAAGCTGCGCCAAAATGGCAGGATCGACGGAGGCACCCCTTCGCTGCAATTCGCCAATGGCGCGGCCGAGATAGCGGCAGTTGAACAGGATTATCGCGGCGGACGTGAGATTGAGAGCCGCTGCCCGGATTTGTTGGTTCTCAAGGCCTCGATCCCGGAAGCGTCCGAGACGGTGGAAGGCGATCGCCCGCGCCAGACTGTTGCGCGCCTCGCCTTTGTTCAGTTCAGCGGTCACCATCCGGCGCAGTTCCGGTTCTTCGAACCAACGTAATGTGAATAGGGTCCGCTCGATCCTACCGACCTCACGTAGGGCTGCGGCAAGGCTGTTCTGCTGGCGGTAGGCAGAAAGCTTCTTCAGGATCAGCGAAGGCGTGACGGTGCGATCACGCATGGCGCCGATGATTTGGGCGATCTCAGGCCAGTGGCTTACAATGAGGTCGCGGTTGAGTTTTCTGCCGAAAAGCGGGCTCAGCCGGCCGTAACGGTTGGCAGGCTCGAACGCGTAGAGGCGGCGATCGGACAGGCGGGGAATACGCGGCTCAAAATCGAGGCCAAGCAGATGCATGACCGCGAAAACGATGTCGGAGACGCCGCCACCGTCCGTGTGCAGAGCGGTGAGATTAGCATTGCTGTCGTGGCCGAGGATACCATCAAGGGCATGGATGGCTTCGCCTGCCGTGCCAGCGATGACAGTGTGGTGAAGCGGGGCATAACGGTCTGTGATCGTCGTGTAGATCTTCACCACCGGGTCGCGGCCGTAATGCGCGTTGACCGTTCCACCCGCCTCGCCGGCACCACCGAGATAAAAGGCCTGCCCATCGGCAGAAGCACGGTGGCCGGGGCCGAACCAGGCGGCAATCGGTTCAGCATGGATGGCGTCGGTCAAACAAGCAAGAGCAGCGCGGAAGGTTTCCTCGCGCATATGCCAAGTCTGCATGCGCAGAAGTGCCCGCCGTGATGCTGCCCCGCAGACTTCTGCCATTCGTGACATGCCAAGGTTGGTCGCTTCCGCGATCAGCGTGGCAAGAAAGGCCCGCTCGTCAGTCGGGGGAAGCCCGGTCGAGACATGACCGAAGTGCTGGGTGAAGCCCGTCCAGCGCGCGACCTGCGATAGAACATCGGTGATCCGTGTAGCCGGCAGCATACGATAGCAGGTCCGCGCGAATTTCTGCCCTGCATCGTCCTCGCTGTCGTCCCTTGTGTCCTTGGGGAAGCGCAGCCGATCTCCGACGAACAAAGCGCCGTCGCCACTATTCAGGCTGCTTGCTACCTTGGACAAGGACTGGTCGAGCTTCTCGGCGCGCTCATCAAGCCAGGCATGTGGGTCACCAAGGGTAAACGCCGCTTGCCGTTGCACGCCTGCCGGCGCCAGCAGGGTATCAAGCGAGCGGTGCAGCCGGGAGGTCGGAACCCAGATATCGCCAGCTGCAAGTGCATTGGCCAGTGCGCTGTAGGTCGCCATCTCCCAATGGGTCCGGTCTATCCCGCCTGCGACGATGACGTGCCGGCGCCAGCGCCGTTCGACATGGTCAAGCGGTGGAAGGTCCGGAAAGGGTTTGCGCCAATCACCATCGAGGTCCGACAAAACCGCCATCGCCTCGCGCAGCGCCATTGTGCTGGCGGGGCCCCGAAAATCAAAGGCCCGCAGGAATGCCGGTCCGGACCGTTTGAAAGCACGATATTCGGCCGCGATTTCGTCGAGGACGTCGTCCCGATGCGGGGTGGCCGTGCGCCGGATGATCACAGCATCGGCCTCAATTACGTCGAAGGAAGCAATGCCTTGGACCGCCGCGCTGATATCCTCGCCATTCCGCGCCGTCCGGGTGATTGCCTCGAGGACCTTGGCGACCCTGACCATCCGCTCGCGGCCCTCGCTTCCGGAGATGGCCACGCGCTGCTCAAGACGTTTTCGCGCCCGCAGATGGGCGCGTCCAACCAGCGATCCGAATATGCCGATGGCGGCATCTGTCAATGTGGCTTCCAACTCGCTCAGCGTGGCGAGAAGAATGACATGCCGACGGGCTGGCCGCATCTGCTGGAAGGCTTGGGCTGTATAGCGCACCCCCTCGCGGGCGAACTGGGCCATGCGCGGCTCATGCGCTGGATCGAGTGCTCGCGGCAATCCGCATGACGAGCGGATCAGGCCAACCTTTTCGACAATTTCGGTAAGGGATGCCGGCGCAACGCGAGGTTGGGGTTCGCGAAGCCAGGAGAAGCGGCTTTGCCGGTCGTGCACTTTGTCATCGACCAATTCATCGAGACGCCGGCGTGCATCAGCATCAAGGCTACCGGCAATTTCGGCGATCAGTTTCGTTTCGGCGCGGTGCATCGCTTCGGCGGCCATTCGCTCCACCACACTGACACCAGGAATGACGATAAGGCGACGACGCATTTCATCCAGGAGCCGGTCGAGCAATATCCGCCCGTCGGTAGTGCCTTTCGCTTCTTTGATCAGCCATGCCATGATTTCCGCACGAAGCGGTTTGCCAAGGTCACGAAATCCAAATCGAGCCTTGATCCCGGCAAGCTGATCGTAACGGGTAGGATTGCGGCGAGCGAAGTGGGCAATGATGTCCGGCTCCACGCCTACCTGCTCGGCGATGTGGTCGAGCATGACCGCCGGTAACAGCTCATTTTGACGCAAGTGCCGTCCTGGGTAGCGAAGGCAGCTCAGTTGCAGAGCATATCCGAGCCGGGTCGCCGGCGTGCGTGCGGTCTCGATGGCCGCCAGGTCAGCGGCATCGAAATTGCAATGCTGCATTACCATCGCTTCATTATCGGGGAGGGCCAACAGGGCGGCGCGTTGCCGCCCGGTCATAGGAATGCGTCCAGGCACCTTTTTCCTCCAAAAACCTCTTGCCTTACGTCCCCTTAATGAAAGAGGATTGTGAAAGGCAAAAGCCTGCGGAGAACCGTTGGCGTTTCGCCCCCTCCGGATACGACCGTTTGCGAATGAGGTCAAAATGCTGATCGGCTATGCTCGCATCTCAAAAGGCGATGATCAGAGCACGGCCTTGCAACTGCGCGCTCTGAAGGAAGCTGGGTGCGAGCGCGTGTTCGAAGAGGCGGCCAGTGGCGGCCGCTGGGATCGGCCTGAATTGCAGCGAATGCTCGACCAGCTGCGCGAGGGGGATGTTGTTGTCGTCTGGAAGCTGGACCGCCTGTCGCGGTCACTAAAGGATCTGCTGCATCTGCTCGACCGGATAGAGACGACAGACGCGGGCTTTCGGTCACTGACCGAAAATATCGACACCACGACGCCGGCGGGACGGATGATGATGCAAATGGTCGGCAGCTTCGCCGAGTTCGAACGCGCTATGATCCGCGAGCGGACCAAGGCAGGTCTCGATCAGGCGCGATCCGAGGGTCGCGTTGGTGGCCGCCGACCAAAGCTCAATGCCAAGCAACGGGCCGAGATCGCCGAGAGTGTGACTTCGGGCCGTAAGTCCGCTGCTGAAATGGCACGCATCTTCGGCGTCAGCCAGCCCACGGTGTCGCGGATCGTCGCCGAGCGGCGCGCTTTCCTTGAAGGGACTGTATGAAAGTCGGCCACGATCTCTCGCGCATCATCAAATTCGCAACCCACGAAGACTGGGGCGAGGCCCTGCACGATGCGCTCTCCGATCACGTCGGTGCCGCAATGGAGGAGTTCAACCTCGAATTCGATGAAATCGGCGACATTGTCAGCGAACACTATGCCGGGGTGCTGTTTGGCTGCGCGCTCGAAGACCTTATGACGCGCCGGTTCGAACCCGACGGCGAAAATCTGGTCGATGAGTATCTGAAGCGGCGTGGATGGAATGAAGCGGCGCGCACAAAGGCTTATCTGCGCACCCTTCGGGATTCAGCAATGAGTTTGTACGAAGTCAGCGACGTGACGCCGGGCGAGGGATTCTTCGTCCGCGATCTGGTTCGCGGTGGTGAGCCCATTCGCATCAGGGAAAAGTCTGGATCGCGCACGCTGCGGCAATGGGACCGGATCGCTGTCAGGGTCGTGCCCGAACGCAATGGCCATGTGCTGTCCGGCGTCATCCTGCCATTCACTCCCGAGGCTGCAGAAACGCTGATCGAGGGTTTGAGGATCGCGAGCGGAAAGCGCCGAAAATCGACCAAAATCGATATCGAAGTCGATACACTTGCCAGCATCGCGCACCTGTTCACGACGGCATGGCTGTTCGATATCCTGCCCAAAGCATTGGGGCTTCAAACCCCCATTGTACAGAATACCGATGGCGATGAGCTGGTGTTCCACAATGTGCGGTTTCCGTTCAAACGCGGGACTTCTGCTGAAACCGTCGCTGCGCTGCTTGACGTGCACCCCGAACTGCACCGCGCCAACGATCAGTTTTGGAACTGGTTGAAGCCGTCAACAGACACGATACCGCGTGCAAAAGGCCCCGGAAAGCTTGCCTTCGGAACAAGCACAGACGATGGCCGGACCGTGTTTGGCAGCATCGAAATCAAGGGGAAGTCTGTCGTTCTTTCGGTCAACTCGGCCAATCGGGCAAAGATCGGAACAGCGGCGCTATCCGAATTGCTGGGCGCCGCTGTAGGCAAGCCATTGACCGAAATCGAAACTATCGAACAAGCAATGCGCGACCATCACAGTCCGCCTTCACCGGAACTCGATATTCCGCCAGAAGCGGCTGAGGAGCTGATCCACAAGATGATGGACCGGCACTACCGCGAAACGCTTGATCAGCCTGTCGGAATGCTCGGTGATCTCACGCCGCGCGAGGCAGCAACGACCGCCGGCGGGCGCAAGAAGATCGTAGAGTGGCTCAAATTTATCGAAAATCGGTCGGCTAATCACCCCGATGAAGCGGATCCTATGGCAACCTACGATTTTTCCTGGATCTGGCGGGAACTCGGGGTCGAAAAGCTCAGGAAATAGGGGCTTTGAGACAGTGCGACCTACTACCGTATATCTGTGTCCCAATAATGCACTGAGGCCAGGAGGCGCAAATTGAACGACTTCGCACAAGCACGGCTCGATATGTTCGCGAGCGGTTTATTCGGCCAAGGCAATGCTTTCTGGCGCTGGATCGCCACGGACGAGGCGCGCCCCTATCTGGCCGCTTTCGCTGCCGATCGTGCGCCTCCCAGCGAACGCGAGTTTTTCGCGGTCGATGTTGCCGCAGAGGATCTACTTGATTCCGATCACCTGGCCGAGCTGGCCCAGCAGATCGAGGCGACGCACGGCTAGCGCCATACGCGCCAGGGTTAGCCGCGAGCCGCTTTGCGCTGTTGCTCCGCTACGTCGCGGATCATGGCTGCCCAGCATCCCAAAATCATGCCCTCTTCATTATCGACTTCGCTTGTCGCGACCGCATAGATGCCGAGCAAGTTTGCGACCTCTCCCATCTCGACAATGCCTTGGCGCGCAAGCAGCGTGGCAAACATCGAGAGTGCTCCCCCCATTGCCCGGACCAGCGGCGCATCTTGTAGCAGATGGTCAAATTCGTGGGGCGGGTTACTGGACATAGATTGTTCCAATCAAATAAAGCGACTGCCTTTCAGGACTTATCGTCGGAAGTGGTATCCGCTGCCAATAATTCGACAACCGATAATCTGAAAACATCGGCAAGGCTCTCCAAGGTAGCAAGCGTTGGATTGCCTTGTCCGCGAACCATGTATGAAATGTGCGACGCCGCAACGCCCGAGCGTTCGGACAACTCCCCTTGAGTTATGCCTAGCTTCTTTAGTTCGCGAGCGATGTTGGCCCCGACCTGGGTCATCAACGGCGATGTTCGTTTCAGGTATATGGTTGGCATCGTGTTCGCGTCCTTCTGGCTAGGCGCAGAATGTCGGCACGGGCAGCATGGCGCAATAGGGTTGCTCAAGCAGCTATTTGCGCCATGGCTTTCGCGCCTAGCGCAGATGGTATAGATTGTGCGCCATATTTGGACGAGCGAGGTTCAAACCCTGCATGGACGGTCAGGACGACGCGATGAAATCGGCCATGGAGCTGTTCGCAGCTCGGCTTGCAAAGCGCGATGTAGAGAGGCCGATCACCGACCATCGGACCGTCGAGCGGTTGATCGCGATGCTGGAACCGCATGAGCAACAGGTTGTCCGCTTGCGGATCGGGCTTGGCCCCTCTCCCGCGCTCACTCTTGCCGCGACTGCAAAGATCGTCGGTGTGTCGCCAAGCCGCATCGGCCAAATCGAGGACAAGGCATTCCGAAGGATCAGATGGGTCTGCAACAACATAGACATTCACGATCGTTCGGCGCTGGATGCTTTGATCGCGCGCAGGCGTGATGAAGCGGCTGAGGCCGAGCGGATCAGGAAACGCGATGCCTTGCAAAAGGCGCTAGATCAGGAGCGGAAGCGCAAAGCCAAGCAAGACCGGGACGAGGTCAGGCGAGCGAAGGCGCGCGATTCCGCTTGGAACCGCAAACTACGCGTGGCGCAGGCTGAGCTTGATCGGATGAGATCCGACGCTCAGTTTTTTGCCGAACAGATCGCTCAAATCGAGCAGCGCGCTAATTGGCTGAGGGCAATTTTGCCGCGCGACCGCCAATTGGCGGCGCTGCGCGAACAGGCCGATGAAATCCGCGATGCGATCGCGAGCGCAGAAGCCAGCATATCCAACATGCTGGCCTCGCCCCCGGATGGTCCCCAGCTAGGCAAGGAAGCTTCAACAAACGATGGCCACTGATATTGAGCCGTCCCCCGCCTTCGCGCCGCAGATCGGCCGCGTTTATTTGCGCGTCAGCACCGATGCACAGGACTTACGCCGACAGGATGCCATCGTAGCCGAGGCGAAGGCAGCGGGCTATTATGTCGCGGCAGTCTATCGGGAGAAGGCATCGGGTGCCCGTGCCGACCGCCCCGAGTTGCTGCGCATGATTGCCGATCTTCAACCCGGTGAAGTGGTGATTGCCGAGAAGATTGACCGGATTAGTCGTCTTCCCTTGGCCGAGGCCGAGCAGCTGGTTGAGACAATTCGTGCGCGAGGCGCGCGACTTGCCATTCCCGGCGTCGTGGACCTGTCCGACCTCGCGGCCGACGCCGAGGGCATCGCCCGCATCGTGCTCGAATCTGTTCAGGCGATGCTCTTGAAGATCGCCCTGCAGATGGCTCACGACGATTACACCGATCGCCGCGAGCGACAGCGCCAAGGTATCGCCTTGGCAAAGGCCGCAGGGCGCAGCGGAGGGCGCAAAGGCGATCGGGCAACGCACGCCCGCATTGTGGCATTGCGCGAAGCGGGCAAGAGCATTGCCAAAACGGCAGAGCTGGCCGATTGCGACCGCAGCACCGTCAAGCGGGTGTGGGCGGCCCATCGTGCCGCCCAGGTGCAGGAACCCAGCCCTCAGCGAAATCATCGTGAGCGGAACCGCTGATTGCCCTTTCTGTTCGGCTTCAAGCCGGTGGCAGCTGCCACCGGCAGTCCCCTGCCCGCGTCAACGGACGGCTCTGTTGCAAAGATTGGCGGCAGTCAGAGGTAGGCTGTCGCTCTGCGCCGATCAGGCGGCTGCTGCGAAATGGTGGTTGAGCATGCCCATGGCCTCCGTCAGCGCCGAGGGCCCAATGCCAAAAGCTCTCTCCACAAGGCGCACCTCGCCCCTGATGCCGGGCTGCAGGCACCAGGGGCGAGCCTGTCCTTTGCGCAGGGCTCGCATGACTTCGAATCCCTTGATCGTGGCATAGGCCGTGGGGATCGATTTGAAACCGCGCACCGGCTTGATCAGTATCTTGAGCTTTCCGTGATCGGCCTCGATCACGTTATTGAGATACTTCACCTGCCGGTGGGCCGTCTCCCGGTCCAGCTTTCCTTCGCGCTTCAATTCGGTGATCGCTGCACCATAGCTCGGCGCTTTGTCGGTATTGAGCGTGGCAGGCTTTTCCCAGTGCTTCAGGCCTCGCAGGGCCTTGCCCAGGAACCGCTTCGCTGCCTTGGCGCTGCGGGTCGGCGACAGGTAGAAATCGATCGTGTCGCCCCGCTTGTCGACTGCCCGGTACAGGTAGGTCCACTTGCCC
>NZ_JBSXOQ010000077.1:0-13330 GCF_056859495.1 Sphingobium sp. L-44
CAAACGGCGCAACCGCATCGAGATCATGTTCGGACGCCTCAAGGATTGGCGCCGGGTTGCTACCCGCTACGATCGATGCCCGACAGCCTTCTTCTCCGCCATCGCCCCCGCTGCCACCGTCATCTTTTGGCTTTGATCAACGAGTCCTGACCCTAAGTACGCTGCGCTCCGAACCACGGAAAACCACCATTTTCGTCACGTCATCATCTGAATGTCTATCGTCCCTAGATCAACCCTCGCACGATCCAGCCTGGCAGCGTCGCAATCGCCAGCAAAGTCCCCAACGGCACCCGGCTCTGCCCCTGCACCGCCCGGCCCAGCGCCAGCGCAACCAGCGCCCCCGCCAGCCCCAGCGAGGCGGCGATCAGCAGGATGAAGGGCAGCGCCTGCCAGCCCAGCCAGGCGCCGATCGCGCCGAGCAGCTTGGCGTCGCCCAGCCCCAGCCCTTCGCGCCCGCGCAGCGCGCGATAGCCGAGCGCGATCGCCAGCAGCCCCAGATAACCCGTTGCCGCGCCGATCACCCGGTCGACCAGCGCGACATCGGTGGTCCAAAGCCCCAGGGTAAAGCCGAAGAAGGCCAGCGGCAGGGTCAGCGCATCGGGCAGCCAGAAATGGCGCCAGTCCAGTAGCGCCAGGGTCAGCAGCAGCCAGCCGAGCAGCGCCCAGCCGATGCCGCCCAGATCGGGCACGAAACCCAGCGCCAGCGCGCCGATGATGGCGCAGCCCGCCTCCACCCGGCCATGGAGCGGATCGATCGCCGCGCCGCAGGTCCGGCAGTGGCCGCGCTGCACCAGCGCGCTCAGCATCGGCACCAGGTCGATCGGCCCCAGTAGCCGGCCACAACCGTCGCAGGCCGACCGGCCGCGCATCACGCCCCGCCCCTGCGGCCAGCGCAGGATCAGGGTGGCAAGGAAACTGCCCGCGATCGCACCCGCGACCGCGCCGATCAGGGCCGCCAAGGGATCGATCACAACGTCCCTTCGACCTTCAGCACATAGGCGTTGCCGACCGTGGCGAAGCCCGCCTGGCCCAGTGTCCCGGCAAGCGCCGGGTCGGCGGTTTCCACCCGCATTTCAGCGACATAGCGACCCGACCGCCAGATACGCAGATTGATCTTTTCCATGCCCGACTGGCTGACCAGCGGCAGCAGCAGCGCGTCACCATCGCAGGCGACCGTGCCCGACAACCCCTGCGACAGGTTCAGCCCGGCAATCTGCGTCGCCATCCGCGCCCGCACTCGGCCTTCGGCATGGCCGCAGACATCGCCGCGATAATAGCCGCTGACATCCTCCATCATCAGCCCGCTGACCGGCAGCGGCGCGAAGGTGCGGCCCAGCGGCACCGAACCGGTCACGTCATCGATGCCGATCCGGTCGAGCCCGACGGTCAGCGCCCCCTGGATGTCGTCGGGCTGGCCGCGATGGCGGGCAATGTCGAACCGCGCCCGGCCGACCAGCAACGATAGCGGCGACAGGCCGGCGCGCACCGACCCCATCGGCATTTCGCCGAGCATCAGCTGGTCGATCCGTCCGCTCCACACGCTGCCGCGTATCTCGCGCGCGGCCAGGCCCAGCCGGTCGAGCTGCGCCAGCCCCAATGCGACGCGCATCGGAATGAAGAGGATCAGGCCGAATATGAACAGCGCGATCAGGATGATGCGCATCCGGCGCGACAGGATCAGCCCCTTCATTGGCCGCCTCCGCGCACCAGCACCGCCTGCACCGACACGCTGCCTGCGGTCGGCGAGGGCCGCGCGCTCATCGTCTCGACACGCAGCCCCTGCGCCTCCAGCCCCGCAATCCAGCTCATCATCGCCACCGGGCGGACCGAGGCGATGGCGATCTCCATCCGGTCATTGCCCTGCGGCTGCGCCCGTTCCAGCGTCAGCCCGGCCTCGCCCGCGCTCTGGCCGACAAATTGTTCGATCGGGATGCTCGGGCCGGTCGGCGCGGGCCTGCGCGGCAGATGCTTCAGCAGCTTCACCTTGGCGCGGATCGCCGCGTTGCGATCGGTCGCTTCGCGCAGGGCATCGCGGGCGGACCGCTGCGCATGGGTCAGCGGCCGCGCCACGCCCAGCCACAATATGACCACTGCCAGCAGCGCGAACATCACGCCCAGCATCCATTGCTCGCGCGGCGACCGCTCGATCCAATAGGCTTTCATCCTGTCCATCATGACCGCACCGTAATATCTGCCAGCGTGCGCCCGCCCGGATCCTGGGACGGGGTCGCCGTGATCGTGTAACCGGCCGCCTGCAGCGCCAGCAGCACGATGTTGATGTCATCCGCCTTGGCGGCGGCCAGCGTCGCGCGCAGCATGCCGTCGGGATCGCGCGACAGCGACGTCAGCGACACGCCCGGCGCATCCTGCATCGCGCTCATCAGGCCGGCGACCGGCGCGGTGAAGGCATAGGCCCCGGCCCCGCGCGCGGCGAGCTGCCGGTCCATCTCCGCCTCGACCTGCATCACGTCCGAAGCCTCCGGCAACACCTGCCGCGCCAGCGCCAGGCTCTCGCCATCGACCTGGCTGGCGGCGACATTCTGCCGCACCAGCGTCACCAGGCTGATGAGCAGGCTGGCCAGCAGGATCAGGCCGCACCAGATCGCGATCCGGCCCAGCGCCCGCGTGTCGATCTGCCGCCGCACCCGCTTGGCGAAATCGCCCTGGCGCAGGTCGATCGGCGGCGTGTCGAGCGCCGCCACCAGCCGCGCTTCGATCTCGTCCGCCCCAACCTCCCGCACCGGCGCGTCGCCGATCAGTTCGGGCAGCGCCATGTCGGCGGTCAGCGCCATGTCCGCGCCGCGCAACACCAGCGCCCCGCCAATCGTTCCGGATACGAAACCAACCTCATTTTCCGGGAGCAGCAGCGCCGCCGGCACGATGATGTCCGGGTCCAGCCCATGATGCTGCGCCCAGAGCAGCCAATGCTGCATGTCGCTGCGCGCCGCGACCGCCACGATATGCGGGCGGGCCGGATCGTCATTCTCGTCGGCGGCGGCGAACAACTGGTCGGACGGCAGGATGGCGCCGGCCAGCGCGCCCAGCCGCGCCGCCGCCCGCCCCTGCCGCGCCGGCAGGTCGGGGTGCGACACCCAGTGCAGCGCCACCAGCGCGGCCGGCGGCACCAGCATCACCCGCGCCTTGTCGGGCAGCGCGGCCAGGCCACAGGCGGCCAGCCAGTTGGCACCGGCGCCGGTCTGGACGATCGCACCATCCACCACCCGCATCCATGTCGGCGCGTCCTCCGCCCCCTCGGGCAGCGCAATGATCAGGGCATCGGCCGAACTCATGCGCCCACCCCCCAATCGCGCCGCACCAGCCGGATCGGCGGTTGCCGGGCATCGATCAGCCCGCGCTCCACCACTTGCGTTCCCCCTACATTCACCGACACGTCCACTCTGAAAAATCCCGTCGTCAACTTGACCTGCTCGGCCACCTCGGTGAGCGGACTGAGCCCGACCAGAGAGGGTGCCTGCCAGAATTGCGGTATGCTGCCGTAGCCTTCCGCCGGCCGTTGCGCCAGCAATTGCCGTGCCTGCGCCACGCTCAACTGCCCCGGCAGCAACATCGCGAACAGGGGTGCCTGATCGGGCAGCAAGGTGTTGATATTGATCGGCGACATGTCTGATACCGGCAGCGCGCAGACCCACGGCCGGACCAGATCATAGACCGCCGGCGTGATGCCGTTCACCGCCCGCAGCTCGCTGGCGTCGACCATGAAGCGGTTGGCGGTGCGATAGGGCCGCGCCGCGCGGGCATAGGTCTCATCCTCCGCCCCAGCCGGCTGGGGCACGCTGTCGGTATCGATCCAGTCGGCGAGCGAGGCGGCGGCGACCTGCGCCTGGCGCACATCGACGCCCAGCGCCTGCAACAGCGCCTGAAACTGCGAAACCGCCACCGGGCGCACCTTCAGGCTGTTCTCATTATTGCCGGCGACCACGCTGTTGAGGTTGAAGCAGTTGCTGCCGTCGGTCACCCGCGCCGTCGCCATGCCGCCGGGCACCGGGATCGCCTGCGGCGTGCCCATCCAGTTGCCCGCCAGCGTCGTCTTGCCGGGGCTGGCCGCGACCAGATCGCCGATCTTGAGGCGCGCGATCACCATGCCCGCATCGGCAAAGGCCCGCCCCTGATCGACCGCGCCGCCATTGCCGGTCATCCGCGTCGCCAGCGCCACCCGCTCCAGCGCCGTGGCCGCCACCACCGCCATCACCGCGACCAGCAGCAATACGGTCAGCAGCGCCGCGCCGCGCTCTTCGGGCCGGTTGGGATCAGGCCGCCGCATTGGACGCCTCCTGATCGTCAAGCGGCGCTTCTTTGGGACCGGGCGCCACCAGGAAGCGCAGCGTGACCGGCGGCTCGCCGGTGCGCTTGACCACCATCTCCACCGCGCGCGGCATCAGGTCGGGCTGGCCCGGCGTCCAGTCCTCGCCCCACTTGCCCTCTACGTCGCGGAAGCGGAGCGTCACCTCCTCGACATGGTCGAGCAGCGCCGCCGGCTCGTCGCCCGCAGCTCCGTCGATCTGGGCATAGCCGCGCCGTTCCAGCCGGCCCTGCCGCACCCAATATTCGACTTTCTGCAAGGACGGTCGGGGCAGGTCGCCCAGATTATCCCATCCGCCGCGCACGAACTGCATCACCGGCTGCTCCTCGCCATCGCGATGCGCCCAGAAGGCCGGCGCCAGCGTCCCCGCCTCGGTGCGGCTGATGCGCGGCACCGCCTGGCCAAGATCGGCCGACAACGCCCCCGCGGCCCGCTGGATCGCCGCCATGTCGTCCAGCCGCGCCTTGACCTGCGCCTGCGCCGACACGCTATTGCCCAGCAACAGCACGCCCGCCGCCGCCAGCATCGCAAAGATCATCAGCGCGACGAGCAGCTCGATCAGCGTGAAGCCCTGTTGGGCGGAACGCTCCAAAGCCGTAAAACCTTGTTCACCCCGTCCGCCTTCCGGCTTCTCCGGCCTCATCACTCCACCTCCCGCAGGAAGCTGAGCACCACCGGCGAGGCGCCCGGCTGGCCATCGACCACCAGATCGACCTGCAACAGGCGCTTGTCCTCGGTCGCCTTGACGGTGCGGGTCCAGTGCCAGCGGCGACCGCCATTCTCGACCTCGCCATCCTCCTCGCCGACCGAGGGCGGGGCCACATCGCTCTGCACCTCGACCATCAGGTTGCGGGCGACGATCTGGCCCAACGCCTTGCTGTCGAGATCGGCGGCGGTGCGCAGCGTCACCCCCTGCAACCGCACCAGCGCCAAAGCCGCCAGGCTGAACACCGCCAGCGCAACCAGCATTTCGAGCAGCGTGAAGCCGTGTTCGGCGGAACGCCTCAAAGACGTGAAGCCCTGCTGGGCGGAACGCATAGAAGACGTGAAGCCCTGTTGGGCGGAACGCGACGAAGGCGCGGCACCGTTTTCGCTTCGCCGATCAGCCACCGACCGCGACCTTTCCGGCCATGTCGACGCTGACCTGCACCCGCTCCGCCTCGCGCGCCAGGGTGATGGTCAGCGGATCGGTGGGCAGGCCAGTGCCGTCAAAGGCAATCTGTTGGCGGCCGTCCTGGCCCACCAGCGCCCGCGTGCCGGTCTTCCAGTTGGCGCTGACGAAGGGCTTTTCCTCCATCGGCACCCATTGGCTGCCCTCACGGCGCTGGAAGCCGTAGCCCGAGGCCGAGACCCACACGCCCATCGGGCGCGCGGTAACGACCGCTTCGTCGCGCGCGGCGGCAACGCGCGCGGCAAAGCGGTCGGCATCGTCAACGATCCGGCCGCGCGGATCTGGAATGGCGATCACCACGGCAGCCGAAATGAAGCCGATGATCGTCAGCACGACCATCAGTTCTATGAGGGTAAAGCCGTTGCGTGGCGGAGCCGATGCCTCACCACCGTTCGGGCTGAGCCTGTCGAAGCCCCCTGCCGAGCAGAGCGAGGCACCTCGCTCCGCTCGACGTGCGCCATCACATTTCGCTGGAATAGATGTCCGCATTCTCATTCTCGCCGCCCGGCTGGCCATCGGCGCCCAGCGAGCTGATGTCGAACGCGCCCTTCTTGCCCGGCACGGTGTAGATATAGGCGCGGCCCCACGGGTCCTGCGGCAGCTTCTTGATATAGCCGCCCCGGCGGTAGCGCTGCGGCTGCGCCAGCGAGGCGGGCGGGTTGAGCAGCGCCTGCAGCCCGTCCGACGCGGCCGGGTAGGTCAGGTTGTCGAGGCGATATTGCTCCAGCGCCTGTTCGATGGTCGAAATATCCGCCTTGGCCTTTTCGACGCGGGCGGTATCGGTTGCAGGAATGACGTTGATCGCCACGATCGTCGCCAGCAGGCCGATGATGACGATGACGACCATCAGTTCGACCAGCGTGAAGCCGTGTTCGGCGGAACGGCGCGCGGCAAGCTGCGCCTCCCGTTCGATCAGCGCGGCCCGGATCTTGTTCAACTTCAGCATATTCTACTCCTTCAAGCCCCGGTCAGGCTTTGCAGCTGCAGGATCGGCAGCAGGATGGACAGGATGATGACGGCGACGATGCCGCCCATCAATATGATGATGATCGGCTCCAGCATCGCGAGCGCGGCCGAGGTGAAGGCGTCGAACTCGCGCTCCAGATAATCGGCCGCGCGCTCCAGCATCGTGTCGAGCCGCCCAGCACTCTCGCCGCTCGCCGCCAGATAGACCAGCAGCGGGGGAAACACCCCTGCCCGCTTCAACGCCGCCGACAGGCTGCCACCGCCCCGGATCGCCTCGACAATCTCGTCCGACGCCTTACGCAGCACCCGATTGTGCACCGTGTTCGCGGTCAGCGACAGCCCCTCCATCAGCGGCAGCCGGCTCGCCACCATGGTCGAGAGCGTACGCGCCATCCGCGCGGCGTGCAGGTCGCGGATCAGCCGGCCCAGCACCGGCAGGCCCAGCAGCATCGCGTCGAAGCGAAAGCGGAAGCTGTCGATCTTGAGCGCGCGCCAGAAGCCGAAGGCGCCAAGCCCGATCAGGATCAGCAACAACCACCAATAGCCCGCCAGAAAGGCGGAAATGCCCATCACCATGCGCGTGAGCAACGGCAATTGCTGCCCCACCGTGTCGAACTGCTCAACCACCTTGGGCACGACGAAGATCATCAGCGCCGCGACCACGAACACGGCAAAGGTCGCCAGCACGGAAGGATAGGCGATCGCGGTCAGCACCTTGGAGCGCATGATCGCCTGCCGCTCCATCAGTTCCGACAGACGCTCCATGATGGTCGGCAGGCTACCCGAGCTTTCGCCGGCCGACACCATCGCGCGATAGAGGGCGGGAAAGCTTTTCGGCTCCGCGCCCAGCGCATCGGCCAGCCGCCGTCCCTCCAGCACACCCGAATGGACCTTGCCCACGATCGCGCGGACATGATCCTGCTCGCTCTGCCGGCTGATGGTGCGCAGCGATTCCTCCAGCGGGCTCACCTGGATCAGGGTCGACAACTGCCGGGTAAAAAGCGTCAGCTCCTTGGCCGACAGCTTGGGCGCGCGCAGCGACAGGCCAGCCCGCTTGCGCGCGACCGACACCGCGCCCGGCTCCAGCCGGACGACGAACAGCTTGCGCGCATCCAGCTTTACCCGCGCCTCGTCCAGGCTGTCCGCCTTGACGCTGCCCTTGCGTTCCTTGCCCGCCGGGTCGATCGCGACATAGTCGAAATCAGCCATCGGCAATGGTTTCCACCTCGGTCGCATCGCGGCGCGACACGCGGATCGCTTCCTCGGCCGTGGTCTGGCCGTCGCGCACCAGCGCGCGCGCAGCCGACCCCAGGTTCGGCGCATTGAGGAAGGCATGGCGGGCGATCAGCGACTCGTCGCCGCCATCGTTGATCAGGCGGCGGATCGTGTCGTCGACGCGGATCGCCTCGAACACGCCGATCCGGCCCTTGTAGCCGGTGCCATTGCATTCGTCGCAGCCACGCGCCCGGTAGATGATCGTGCCGGGGTCGAAGCCCAGCAGCGCGCTTGCCGACTTGTCGGCCTGCACCGGCTCGCGGCAATGCTGGCACAGCCGCCGCACCAGCCGCTGGGCGACGACGGCGCGCAGCGTGGAGGCGAGCAGGAAGGGTTCGACCCGCATGTCGCGCATACGGGTGATTGCGCCGACCGCATCATTGGTATGGACGGTCGACAGCACGAGATGGCCGGTCAGCGACGCCTGCACCGCGATCTCGGCGGTCTCGCGGTCGCGGATTTCGCCGACCATCACGACATCGGGGTCCTGGCGCAGGATCGCGCGCAGCCCGGCGGCAAAGGTCAGGCCGACCTTGGCATTGACCTGGGTCTGGCCGACGCCCTCCATCGCATATTCGACCGGGTCTTCGACGGTCAGAATGTTGCGGCTGCCATCGTTCAGGTTGCGCAGGCCGGCATAGAGCGTCGTGGTCTTGCCCGAACCGGTCGGCCCGGTGACCAGGATGATGCCGTTGGGCTCGCTCAGCCCCTCGCGGAAGATGCGATCGGGCGCGCCGGTCATGCCCAGCAGGTCGAGCGTGATGCCGGCATTTTCCTTGTCCAGGATACGCAGCACCACCCGTTCGCCCGCCCGGCTCGGCAGGGTCGAGACGCGCACGTCGAGCAGCTTGCCGCCCAGCGTCAGGCCGATGCGGCCATCCTGCGGCACGCGCCGTTCGGCAATGTCGAGCCGCGCCATCACCTTGATGCGGCTGACAACCACCGGCGCGACATGCGGCGGCATGCGCAGCGTCTCGCGCAGCACGCCATCCACGCGCATCCGCACGATCAGCCCCGTCTCATAGGGTTCGATATGAATGTCCGACACGCCCTGGCGGGCGGCTTCGGCAATGATGCCGTTGATCAGGCGGATCGCCGGCGCGTCGTCCGCGCTGTCGAGCAGATCGTCGGCGGTCGGAATATCGGCGGCCAATATGTCCAGTTCATCCGCGCCGACGTCGATCGACCCAGCCATGGCGGCGGCGCTGCCCTCCATCGCATAATGATCGGACAGATGCCGGTCGAACTGCGGCGCCTCGACAAAGCGCACATCAAAGCTGCGGGCGAGATGACGGCGCACCTCCAGCAGCACGCGCGGATCGCTGCCCTCGCGCACCGCGATCGACAGTCGCTCGCCATCCTGCGGCAGCATCACCACGCCATGCTTGCGGGCAAAGCCATAGGGGATGTCGACGGGCCGTGGCGGAAGAACCGACGGCATTACCGTCACATGCTCCTGTTCGCTCACTTCTGCTCTCCGCTTGGTGGCAGGTCGACCGGGCGGACGACGCCGCTCGACTGCCGCACCGTGGGTTCGATGACCTGGACCTGTGCCGGTGCCGGCGATGTCGCCGGCGCGGCGGCACCGGCCTGCGGCTCGACCGTCATGTCGCCGGGCTGTGGCGCGATCGGCGGCTGCGCACCCATATAGTCGCGCACCAGCTCGTCGATGGTCGGCTCGCTGTCGGGGCTGCGCTGCAACTGCATGCCGCGCACATAGCCATAGCGCTGCTGTGTCAGGCGCTGCGCATCTTCCTTGGTGCGCAGGATGGTCGGGCGGATGAAGACCATCAGATTGGTCTTGGTCCGGCTCTTGCTGCGCGACTTGAACAGTTCGCCAATGCCCGGAATGTCGGACAACAGCGGGATACGCTCGATCGTCTTGCGCTCATTATCGTCCAGCAGGCCGCCCAGCGCCAGGATTTCGCCGTCATCGACCGTGACCGTGGTCTCGATCTCGCGCTTGTTGATGATCAGGTCGCTGCTCGAATTGCTGACCGGGCCGGCCACGCTCGACACTTCCTGCTTCAGGAACAGCTTGATCGCGCCGCCGGTGTTGATCTGCGGCTTCACCTCCAGCTTGATGCCGACATCCTGGCGCTGAACGGTGCGGAACTGGTTGTCGAAATTCTGGCTCAGCGCCTCGCCGGTGGTCACCGGCACCTGCTGGCCGACCAGGATCGACGCCTTCTGATTGTCCAGCGTCATCACCGACGGCGTGGAAAGCAGGTTACTCTCGGTATCCGACTTCACCGCATTGATGATCGCGCCGAAAATGCCGTTCTTGCCGATCTGCGTACCCAGGCCCCCGACGATGCCGGTCGCACTGGCCAGACTGTCGACCGCCGCCTGGGTCAGGCTGCTGGCCAGGTCGCTGTTGGTCTGCGTCTCGGTCGTCGTGGTCGTGCCGTCGGCCGCCACCACCGTCGTCTTGGTGGTGCCCAGCTTGGTCGCGCCATAGGCACCGGCAATGGTGATCAGGCTGGGCGAGGCATTGCTGTAATTGGTCGCGGCAAAGCCGGTCGACGTGCTGCCGAGCAGGAACTGCACGCCCAGCTTCTTGGCCGCCGCATCGCTGATCTCGACGATGATTGCCTCCACCAGCACCTGCTCGCGGCGGGTATCGATCTGGCGGATGGTCTCGCCCAGCATGCGCTGCACGTCGCTGTTGGCGGCGACGATGATCGCATTGGCGCCTTCATAGCGGGTGACGATCGCCGGGCCGCGGGTCGAAATGCCGCTGCCGCTCGATCCGCTGGAGGCCGCCGCGACCGGTGCCGCCGCTGCGCTGGCCGGAGCCGCGCCGCCGCCAGCGCCGCCGCTGGCACCGGCCGCCGGGACCGAGGAGGTGACGGGCGAGCTGCTCGACTGGCCGATCAGCTGCTGCAACACCGGCAACAGCTTCTCCGCATCGGCATGCTCCAGCCAATAGACGCGGATTTCCGTGCCGCTCGCGGCCTGACGGTCCAGCTCGCGCGCCATATTGGCGAGGCGCGTGACGGTGTTCACATCGCCGCGAATGGCAATCGCATTGCTGCTGTCGATCGGCACCACGCTGGCGGCCGCCGGCGCGCCATTCTCGCCGCCGCCACTCTGCACCAGTGCCTGCAGCGATGTCGCGATCTCGCGCGCTCCGGCATTTTTCAGCATCACCATCTGGGTCGAGCTGGTGTCGCGATCGACCCGCGCAATCACCTGACGGATGCGCGCGACATTGTCGGCATAGTCGGCGACGACGATGCTGTTACCGGCGCGATTGGCCGTGACCGTGCCTTCCTTGCTGATCAGCGGGCGCAGCGTTTCCAGCACGCTTGCCGCGTCGACCGAGCGCAGGCGGAAGACTTCGGTGACGAAGCTGTTGCGGGTTGCCGCCCGGCCCACCGCGCTGGGCTGGCCCGCCGCGCCGTCCGCCGGCTGGATGCGATAGGCGCCACCGGGTGCCGGCACCGCGACCAGCCCATTGGCGCGCAGCGTCGACAGCACGATCTCGAAATATTCCGACTTGGACAGCGGCCGGTCGGTCACCACCGACACCTTGCCCTGCACCCGGTTGTCGATGATGAAGGTGCGGCCGGTGACGCGCGCGGCATCCTGGATGAAGGCGCGGATATCGGCATCGCGCACATTCAGCGTCTGTTGCGCATGGCCGGGGACCGGGGCAGCCAGGACCAGCGCGAGGGCGGCGGAATATTTAAGGATATGTCTGGTCATTGGCCTTGCAATATCAGGTTGATCGGCACGGTGACGGCGCCGCGCTCCACGGTCAGGGACAGGCGTGCGCCGGGCACGATCTGGTTCTGCAATGATGCCAGGTCACCGGCCGATCCGATCGGCTGGCCGTTGATCTGGGTCACGATGTCACCGGCTTGGAAACCGGCATTTTGAAAGCCCGGCCCCTTGGGGCTCAGCACCAGCCCGGTCACCCGGCCATTCTGGGTGCGCGGGGAAAAGCCGATGTCGCGCTTCACCGCATCGGCGCTCGGCGCATCGCGGCCCGGCACCGGCGAGGGCGCGCCCTCGCCCGGCGCCATATCCCCCTCGGGCGCGCCGCCCGGCCCACCGGCCGGTCCGCCGGCCGCCGACGCCGGCTGCGACTGGTCGAGGAACACCTGCTCCTCCGCCCCGCCGCGATCGATGGTCACATGATCGAAGAACACCGCCTTCAGCACCACGCCCGGCATGATCTCGTCGCCCACGGCATAGCTGTTCTGGATGCCGTCAGGCGTCGCCAGGATCGCCGATCCCTGCCCCGTCCCCTCGTTCAGCCGCACGCCATAGAGCGTCAGCGCCAGCGAGGTGACGACGCCATTGCCCGCCTGCGGCGCGCCGGTGCGGAAAAAGGGATCGAAACTGGCGAACAGCGCCTGCCGCGCACTGGCCGAAAGCACCTGCGCCTGGCGCCCTTCCCAAGGGCCGAAGGCGCCGACCGGCGTCAGCAACAACCACACCAGCCGGGCCAGCTGCAATGCCAGCACGGCCAGCAACAGCTTCTCGACCAGCCCCAGCCAGTCGACCGGCCGCGCATAGCGCCGCCACCCTTGCAACTTGTCGCCGAACGGCACACGCATGAGCCGAAATGTCCCCCTTGGTTCGCCCGCCTGCTAGGCAACTCTTCTTACTGCCAGATGACGTTTATGTTACCATAATATGACAGGTAGCAATGGGGCCGCGACGATGCTTGCATTTCGCAGGGTCAACGATAGCTAGAGCCACGGAAACCGGCCTGTAGCGCCGTCATTCGCGGAAATAACCATGACCTCGTCCGACCCGATCCTGTCACCGCCCGCCGCCCCTGACGCCGACCCGGCCTGGATCGCCAGCCATCCACGCGTCCAGCGGGTGCCCAGCAAGGATCTCACCCTCTTCATCCAGCGTGATTTCCTGAGTCTTGACGAATGCGCGCAGGTGATCGCGCGGATCGATGCGGACCGTCGCCCCTCGACCATCGCCGACGCCAATGGCGACGGCTATTTCCGCACCAGCGAGACCTGCGACCTAGACCATGGCGACCCGTTCGTCGCCGCCATCAACGCCCGGCTCGACAGCTTCGCCGGCATCGCCACCCAATATGGCGAACCGATCCAGGGCCAGCGCTACAGCGTCGGCCAGGAATTCAAGGCGCATACCGATTATTTCGAGCCCAAGGGCGCGGACTATGACAAATTCTGCGCGGTCGCGGGTAACCGCACCTGGACCTTGATGGTCTATCTCAACGAACCGGCCGCCGGTGGCGCCACCCGCTTCACGAAGATCGGCAAGACGGTGCAACCCGAAACCGGCAAGCTGCTCGCCTGGAACAACCGCATCACCCCGGATCGCTTCAACCCCGCCAGCATCCACCACGGCATGAAGGTCCGCAGCGGCGTCAAGCATGTCATCACCAAATGGTATCGCGAACGCCCCTGGGGCTGAAGGCGACGCCCCAGGCGGCGCACATATTACAGCCGCCCTGAGTGGTTAGAGTCCGTTTGGAAAATCAGGGATGAGCGTTTCGGCGTAGTAGGTTTCCACCCATGGCGACGAGGATCATCGCCTGTGAGACGTCGATGCGCTTTTCGTAGTCGCGGACCAGACGGCGCCATCGGGTCATCCATCCG